>JAZURH010000074.1:0-4237 GCA_045606125.1 Lentisphaeria bacterium
ATGTTTCCAGAGCCCATGGTTCACAGCCTGAAAAGGAAAGTGAGAGTCCGGTTGTAAGTGTGATAAGGCCAGTCGCAGTCGGCGCTACTCCTTCTGAACTTAATGTGGTAGGGATGAGGGTCGCAGATGCTCTTGAAAAGATAGAGGCCTATCTGGACAGGTCGTGTATGGCTGGCCTTCCCGAAGTTACAATAGTGCATGGCTTCGGAACGGGACGCCTGCGGGCTGCAATACATGAGTTTCTGCTTACGGTTCCGGCAGTCAGGGACTTCAAGCTCACAAAAAACAACGGCGGATCTACGGAAGTCATTCTGACCCGGTAGCTAATCCGGAAAATTATAATATGACTACAGGCAGTACAATGGAAATAAAGTGCGGCGCGGAAAGCAGAAAACCAAGACTGCTGCTCACTGGGGCGGCGGGATTCATAGGCTTTCATACTTTCACCAGGATGCGTGATGAGGGCTGGGATGTCACCGGCGTAGACAGCATGAACGCCTATTACGATGTATCCCTGAAAAAGGCCAGACTTAAAGAACTGGGATTTGATTTCAGGGATGGGGAGACTTTTATGCAGGCCGGGGATGGCTCTTCAATGCATGTATTTCCCATTGAGGACAGAGAACGGCTGGCAGCATTGTTCCGTGATGGAGAATATGATGTGGTGTGCAATCTTGCCGCCCAGGCCGGAGTCAGGTACAGTCTTGAATCCCCCTTTACATACATAGACAGCAATGTGACAGGTTTTCTGAATGTGCTGGAATGCTGCCGTAACTTCGGAATAAAGCATCTGGTCTACGCTTCAAGCTCCAGTGTCTACGGTGAAACGGGAAAACCGCCATTTTCCACTGAACAGCAGTGCGATTCTCCGGCAAGTTTGTATGCAGCAACTAAAAAATGCAATGAACTTATGGCGCACTGCTATAATTCCCTTTTCGGATTCCCGACTACCGGATTACGTTTTTTCACGGTATACGGCCCCTGGGGGCGTCCTGATATGGCGCTGTTCAAGTTCACAAGGGGAATACTTGAAGGCAGAGACATTGATATATATAACAACGGAATGATGAGCAGGGATTTCACATATATCGATGATATAGTGGAGGGCCTGGCGCGCATAATTGCGGCTCCACCCATGGGAGGGGCAAAAGTGTACAATATAGGAAGGGGAGCGCCGGTGAAACTGATGGATTTTGTTGCCTCCCTCGAAGAAGCCCTCGGTATGAAGGCAAAGGTTAGAATGATGCCAATGCAGCCCGGGGATGTGCTGACTACATGGGCGGACACTGCTGAATTACACAGGGACTATGGATATGCGCCTGACACGGACATAAGGGACGGCGTGCGGAGATTCGTCAAGTGGTACAGGGATTATCACGGTGTCTGAGCGATGACAGAACGGCTGTGAGGTGATGATTATGAAATATCGTGACGTGTTCAGGACATTGTATGGGCGTGATGCGGAAGGGGACGGGTTCTGCCCCTACAGGATATGCCCTCTGGGCGCCCATGTGGATCATCAGTTGGGCAAGGTAACCGGGATGGCTCTGGACAAGGGCGTGCATTTTGCATACAGCCCCAAACTCAACGGCATAGTGGAACTTCATTCCGTGAATTTTAAAAAGAGAGCCCAATTCTTTGTGAATTCCGTGGAGGAACGCAAGGTGGGTGACTGGGCGGACTACATGCGGGGAGTTACTCTGGCCCTGCAGGAAAAATATACTCTCAGGACTGGGATCGCAGGGGTGTTTGAAGGAGAACTGCCCATAGGCGGCCTGTCTTCCTCTGCGGCAGTTACGCTTGTTTACCTGAAAGCCCTTTGCCAGGTCAATGGAATCGAGCTTGATGCAGCCGATATGCTGATGCTTGCCAAGGATGCGGAGAACAGGTATGTGGGAGTAAGCTGCGGCAAACTTGACCAGAGCTGCGAATTGCTCTGTCGCAGAAATATGCTGCTTTGTCTTGATACACTTGATGATTCCCATGAGCTTATTCCATGTCATGACAGCATGCCGAAATGGAAGGTAGCAGTGTTCTTTTCCGGTCTTGAGCGCTCCCTTGTGGGTTCAAGGTTCAATATGAGAGTGGACGAGTGCCGCGCCGCAGCATACGCCCTTAAGGCTTTTGCAGGAATGGAGTATGGAAGATTCGACGAGACCTGTCTCAGGCAGCTGCCCGGTGAGATTTTTGATGCGGCAAAGGACATGCTTCCTGAAACATGGCGTAGAAGAGCCCTTCATTTCTATTCTGAGATGGACAGGGTGGAAAAGGGCATTGAATTGTGGCGAAAGGGGGACTTGGCCGGATTCGGCACACTGATGTTCCAAAGCGGTGAATCCTCCATTGTTAATTATGAAACGGGATCGCCTGAATTGAAGAAGCTTTATGAGATAATGCTGGAGACACCCGGAATATACGGCGGGCGTTTTTCGGGGGCAGGCTTCAGGGGATGCTGCGCGGCTCTGGTTGATCCGGATATGATCGGGGAAATAGAAAAAACGGTGGAGATCAGATATCTTCAGGCCTTCCCCGAACTGAAGGGAAAGTACGGCGCTTATTTCTGCGATACTGCTGATGGAATTATGAACAGTTGAGGCGGGCCCGCAGATGTTGTGGCGGGCTCAATGTTTTTTGCTACAGGAGAAAAAATGCATTGCATGATTCTTGCCGCCGGCTATGCCACAAGGCTCAGCCCTCTTACGGATAATTTTCCCAAGCCACTGCTGGATGTGGGGGGGCATTCTATAATCGACAGACTTCTGGACGATCTGGAATCCACTGTGCGTCCGGATAAATATATTCTTGTCACCAACCATAAGTTCGCCGGGCATTTCATTGAATGGGCTGGGACCAGACCGGACCGGGTGGTTGTAGTGGATGACGGCACCTGTTCCAATGAGGACAGGCTGGGGGCCGTGGGTGATATGAAGTTCGCTCTGGAGAAGACCGGTATCAAAGATGATATGCTTGTTATGGCCGGAGATAATATCCTGGATTTCAGTCTGAAGGCTTTTGTGGAATATTTTCGTGAAAAAAAGGCCTCCTGCATTATGAGATATAGGGAACCAGACAGGGAAAGGCTGAAAAAATGCGGCGTTATAGAGATCGCAGAAGACGACAGGGTAATTACGATGGTGGAAAAGCCGGCAAGTCCTCCCAGTCATTGGTGCGTTCCCCCGTTTTATTGCTATACTGCGGACGATATGGTCATGCTTGTAAAGGCGCTTGAGCAGGGCTGCGGTGCTGATGCCCCCGGAAGCTATGCTGCATGGGTGGCCGGGCATTCCGTTTTGTATGCTATGGAAATGCCTGGTATGCGCCTGGATATAGGAAACTTGGAAAGTTACAGGGCCGCATGCAGGGCTCTGGAGCAGAAATATTGAAGAGTAAGGCGATTTTTTCTGTGAAAATTCCTGAAAATTGCCATTTGACCCCAAAAAATAAAAAAAGTTGCATAGAAAATACTTGTAATTTATTTTTCTTAGGATAAGATACCATGCTTTAGTTTTTTGGGGCAAACTGTGCCTGTTTTTATATGTGTATGAAATTAAACAGATGTTTTCGATGAATGATAAGTTTAGTAAAATAGTGGTTGAATGCAGGGAATGCTCCCCAGATTATGAGGGGTGTGACCGGAAATTCAGAAAAAGGAGATGCAGAATGAACAGTGGAACAAAGCAAAACAGTAAAGGTACAAGTGTACTGTGCCGCTTTTTTGCTGCGGCGATTCTGTGCTTTTGCCTGGCAGGTTACAGTCAGGAAGTGCAGATTTCCGATGTGGTGAAGGCTGAACAAGCGGTAGAGGAGGCCAAGTCCGTATTGCGGAGTGCCAAGGGGCAGCTGGAGGATGTTGCCAAAGCTCAGAAAAAATCGCTTAAGGCTGTTGGTAAGGCGGAAGCCTCTATCGCAAAGGCTGAAAAGAAACTTGCTGATGTCAGTGTGAAAGTTGACAGGCAGGCACAGAAACTGGAAGCAGCTGAAGATGAAGCCGATAAGGCAAAACTTCAGGCAAAGCTTGATGAACTCAAGGCTGAAGCAGCTTCAAAAAGCGCAGAACTTGATGAGGCAAGAAAGACACTGGCTTCCATGAAGGAAAACGCAAAAGCAGTTGATGCTGATTATGACAAGGCTTTCAAGAATGTGCAGGATGCACAGGCTAAGTTGGATACGGCGAAAATAGCTGTTGATACAGCCGAGGAAAATCTTAAGGCCAGGAAGGCTGCTGAAAAAGCTGCGG
>JAZURH010000075.1:0-2243 GCA_045606125.1 Lentisphaeria bacterium
TATTTTTTCACCCACTCAACACATCTCTACTGCAGCTAAGTGGGTTCCAATATCAACCAATTACATTGTACCATGTTCAGAACATTTTTTCAAGCATTTTCACAAATTTAAGGAATTCAAATCAAACTTTTTTCTTTGCTCCCCCTTCATTGTAGACACCCAATGAAGGGGGAACTTTACTGAAAAAATGGATTAACTTTCACACTGATTTTTTTGTATATTATCAGCGTGAAAGTTGGTGATCAAATTACATGGACATATTCTCGAAACGCTCTAAATACTCCCAAAAAGAAATTCATTTATCTCGATAGTGAGAACCACACTGAGCGATTTCAAGATTCCCACCTACAATCCGGTAAACAATTCGATTACAGTCATCTATTCTGCGACTCCAGTACCCCCGCAGATTTCCGCTTAACGGCTCCGGTTTACCAATACCATCGTTCCCATTACGCTCGATATCCTTGATAATCTGATTGATCCTTTTCAAAGTTTTCTTATCCTGTGTCTGCCAATATAGATAGTCGTCCCAGGCGTCATCCTGCCAAATTTTATTCATCGTCCTCGACCTCAATCAGTTCATGCACCTTGCCTTTCCCGGCATCAAGGTCTGCAGCCGCTTTCTGTAGTCTCACCATATTTTCGTGACTATAGAAAGGATCATTCTCCAGTGTCAGTTCAAATGGAAACTTCCGCCCCCGAACAGCAGCCTTCGCAAAAATACAGAAAGCCGTTGTCATACTCATACCGATTTCGGAACAAAAATTATCAAACTGACGCTTCAAATCTTCGTCCATCCGGACATTAATACTTGTCTGAGCCATCATATCCACCTCTTTGGTTTATTTACATATTCATTATACGTCATTTTACTCGCATTGTCAATATATTTGTGCCATTTAGAAGCATTTTGTGCACATATTTATATTCTATTGCTATCTTATTGATCACAAACTTGGATTATGAGGTCTGCCGTTATATTCCTGTTCATGTCGTTCAAGCCCCTTCCGATTCGGCAGTAATTTTCTCGCACCGTCGAGCACCGTTTTCATCGATTCCGGCATGTTCTTTTCTATGAACTTCATCATACGTTCCACACCATCTAGCAGTCGGTCTGTGAAACTACGTTCTTCCTGCAGACAGCTTTTCAGATATTCGTTTTCCGCAATCAATTTACTGTTCGCCTGCGTCAGATCGTCGATCTTCTTTTGAACTGCCACTCTCTCCTGAAGGCTCGGTATCTTTTTGTTTAACAGGATGTTTTCTGCTTTCACCGCTTTCAGTTCCTGAGCATCCGCCGCCCCCTTAATAGCAAGATCTTTTAAGTTCTGGATTTCTGCAACCGTGACACCTTTCACGCCACCCAGCATTCCCTGCTCCGGCTGAATATCCATTATATCCATGCTGACTTTATCTGCTGCTTTCAGCCGTCCCGCAGTTTTCCTCAGGTCTTTCACTTCGCCCTGCAGCGTTTCCTTTTTCGATTGTTCTGCCGCCACTTCCGCCTTCGTCTGTACCAGTTCTGCGTTCACAGCTTCCACTTCTCTCATAGCAGCCTTATACTCCGGCAATGCCATGTGCGGCCGTGTCTCACCCAGCGAGATCACTACGAAGTCCTGTTCGGCAGCCATTGCCTTCAGCACTTCTTTTTCGTTCTCCATCCACAAATCCCATTCGGTTCGGTTCTTACCTTTGCCGACAAATCCTTGCTGCTTCAAGGCCTGTTTTAAGGATACTCTGGTGGACAGACCACGGGTCTGCTCGGTTGCCACCGGCACATAATCAATGTGCAGATGTGGTGTCGCTTCATCCATGTGCAGAACCATATTGAATACCCTCAAATGTGGATTCCGCTCGCTGAAGGTCTCTGCAAACTTTTTCAGAACGACGGCAGCTCGCTCACCGCTCTCTGTACCACATCCGCAGCTTTCCATGTTCCCGATCTGGAAGATCGCTTCCTGATACAGTTTTTCCTGTTTCCCGTTCCGGATATGCTCGTAGTAATCCGGAATCTTATCCCGTGTTTTCGTCTTCTTCGCATTGTATTCTGCCAGTGCTTCATCGAACAGTTCGTGATATACTTTCTGAATATCTTCATTGCAGAAAATCACGTTCTGCGCCGTCCGCTCTCTGTCCACGTTGACAGCCTGGAAGGTTCGGTTGTTGTGCCGGATGCTGCCTTTTCCCATCATGCCGGCAATAGTTACTTCTATAGAATTCACGTCCTTTCTGTTGGAGAAAGT
>JAZURH010000076.1:0-2584 GCA_045606125.1 Lentisphaeria bacterium
TCAAGGAAATCAAGCTTTGATTTCACTGGACGCGGGGCTTTCCGCCATAATGGCGTGGTCCTGCATGATAGCGGGCAGGTTCCTGAATCTGCCCGCATTTTTTTTAGCAGGGGACAGTGATGGAGAACGCATTAGACATTTTACGCGAGCGCGGTTTTCTTTACCAGCTTACAGATGAAGATACCATGAAGAAGCGTCTTGGCGCAGGCCCGGCGCGTTTTTATACCGGATTTGATCCCACGGGATCAAGCCTTCATATCGGGCATCTTCTGCCTGTCATGGCCATGCGCTGGCTTCAGAAGTGCGGTCATCTTCCCATAGTTCTTGTTGGTGGAGGCACTGCTATGATCGGCGATCCTTCCGGCAAGACCGAGGCCCGTCCCATAAGCACAGTCGAGACTATTGACTACAATGTCAAATGCCTTCAGGCCCAGCTGAGCCGTTTCCTTGATTTTGGCGAGGGCAAGGCAATAATGGTTAACAACGCCGACTGGCTGAGAGATCGCAATCTTATTGAGTTCCTCAGGGACATCGGAAGTCTTTTCAGCGTTCCCCGTATGCTTTCAGCAGAGTCTGTCAAACTTCGTCTGGACACCGGATTGAGTTTTCTTGAGTTCAGTTATCCTCTGCTGCAGGCTTTTGATTTCATGTATTTGCATCAGAATTACGGCTGCGATTTTGAGTTCGGCGGTCAGGATCAGTGGGGCAATATAATCGCAGGCGTGGAACTTGTCAGGCGCAAGTTGGGCAAGGAAGTATATGGTGCGACATATCCTCTGCTTCTCAAGAGCGACGGCACAAAGTTCGGCAAGACAGCCGGCGGAGCCGTGTGGCTTGATGCCGAGCGTACATCGCCCTATGATTATTACCAGTTCTGGCGCAATTCCAATGACGAGGATGTGTGCAAGCTGCTTGGCTTCTTCACGACTCTTCCCATGGATGAAGTGCGCAGGCTGACTGCTGAAGGATGTAATGTCAATCGTGCAAAGGAGATCCTTGCGTATGAAGCGACTGCTTTGGCACATGGTCATGATGTGGCCATCAGGGCGTTTATGGCTTCAGGCAGAGAATTTGGCTTTGCTGATCCTGAGTTCAAGGTTGAAACGACCAGCAGGATACTTGAAAGTAAGGGCATGGAAATCGAGGACGATATTCCCACTATAGAGCTTACAGAAGCTGAATTGGGCGAAGGCATAGGCTTGCTGACCCTGTTTGTTCAGGCTGGTCTGGCAGCATCCAATGGTGAGGCCAGGCGCCTTGTCCAGGGTGGCGGATGCTATATTAATGACGATAAGGTCACAGATGTTCGTGCCGTGATCACCAAAGAGATGTTTGCGGATGGTCCGCTTACTCTTCGTGCAGGAAAGAAGAATCGTAAACGGGTGAAGTTGAGCTAAACGGGAGAGTAGTGCCATGAAAATAGATTCACGTGCTGCAGTTGCTCCGGGTGCCGTTATCGGCGCGGATGTTGAAATTGCACCTTTTGCGGTAATTGATGAAAATGTAGTTTTGGGAGATGGCTGCTGCATAGGTCCTCATGCCCACATTACCGGACACACGACAATAGGCGCAGGAACAAAGATCCATGCCGGTGCTGTTGTTGGTGATGCTCCTCAGGATCTGCACTATAATGGTGAAGTAAGCCATGTTGACATTGGCAGCAATTGCGTGATAAGGGAGTATGTGACTATACACCGTGGAACAGAAGAAGGCAGCCGCACGGTTGTTGGGGACAATGTTCTTCTTATGGCATTTTCCCATCTTGGTCACAATTGTCAGATAGGCAATAATGTTGTTGTCGCCAATGCTTCTCTTCTTGCCGGGCGTGTTGAGGTTGGAGCCAATGCTTTTATAAGCGCCAATGTCATGGTTCATCAGTTTGTGCGCATTGGGCGCCTTGCCATGATAGGCGGCGGCAACGCGATCACCCAGGACATTCCGCCGTTCTGCCTGCTGCAGGATGATGAGATCCAGGGCACTAATATTGTCGGTCTCCGCAGGTCCGGCATGTCGGATGAATCGCGGAATGCCCTTCGTGAGGCAGCTAAGATATTCTTCTGCTATGGTGATTCGCGTCAGGATGCCATAGAAAAGATAAAGAAAAATATAAAAATGGTCCCGGAACTTGAGGAGTTCATTGATTTTGTCATGAGCACAAAACGTGGGATATGCCCGGGGCGTACACTTCAGAAATAAAGAAGTCAGGATGAAGAAGAAAAGTCACTTTTCTCTTGTTGAACTTGTAGTCGTTGTGGTTGTTGTCGCAGCTGCAGCGGCTGCACTTGTTTTCTGGTATGTTTCCGTTAAAAAGCGCAATGAGATGTGGAGGCTCGGATGCGTGAACAACCTGAAAGTGATTCAGGCTGCTCTGGTGATGTATGGCAATGATTATCGCTCATACATGCCTGACGGAGATGATGCCATTGGTGCATCTTCCCTTATGAAACTGAATTATATCGACAGTGGAAAGCACTTCGTGTGTCCGGCGACAAAGGACACTGCAGCCGCAAGTTGGAGCGAGCTGACATCAGACGGGCATTTCAGTTATTTATATAGGGGCGGGCTCTATATTAATGACCTTACA
>JAZURH010000077.1:0-2797 GCA_045606125.1 Lentisphaeria bacterium
CATGGCTACGATCCGACTTAAATATGGTCGTGGAAATACAAAATCCCACTGGGAACATGGAACTGGTCGCGGTTCCAAAGCCCACTGGGAGCATGGAACCGGACCGGGGAGTAAAGCCCACTGGGAGCATGGCACCGGACCGGGGAGTAAATCACACTGGGAGCATGGAACCGGACCGGGGAGTAAAGCCCACTGGGAGCACGGCACCGGACCGGGGACTAAAGCCCATTGGGAACACGGCACCGGACCGGGGACTAAAGCCCACTGGGAGCATGGCACTGGTCGCGGTTCCAAATCACACAGGGCACACTGCAGAAAAGCAATACAGGGCAGTTCAGGATATGGCTTTTCAGGATGTATAATTATTCTGATAATCATACTTTTTATAGCCAAATGCTGAAAAACACAAAGTTGCAGATTAACGAATTAGCATATTGCCACTGCAGCCCAGCCCCGGAAGCGGTACATGTCAGCAGGAAGACAAATCAAGTCCAAGTCCGGCAGATAGAAGACTGCCTCAACACTGAAAAGAAAAGCACTCTGCAGAAGAATCCATTCTGCGGAGTGCTTTTTCTGATTCTGTGGGACAGGCGCCCTGCCCGCTGCATTTTTTCAAACCTGCTGACAATTCACATTCAGCAGGCTTGAACAGTTTTTACTTCACATCTTCAAGATTCAAAGCATCGGAACGGAAAGGATATGCGGGAAGGCCAGCTCCATTCTGAAGATTCAGGTCGCTATGGTAATTTATATAAGCATAGCGTACATATTTCGGAGCCGGGACTTTTTCAGAGCTTACAACGATGTTTTCGCCATCGATTGCCGCCTCTGCCCAGACGAACTTCTTATCCTCGCCTGCAATGGCGAATCCGGCAGGAGCCTTGCCGTCAGAAGTCTTGAGTCCGGCCGCATTGTCATAGAACACCCTTATGCTCTTTCCTTCAGGCACCGCCTTTTTGAACACAGGTCCTCTGGATACCACATCCATTCCATATGCAATACGCTCTGCTTCCAAGGCAAGCCTGATTCCCACATCCTGCTTGTTTGCGGGATGTATATTTTGGCATTCACCGATATCAACAGTGCATGCCAGTCCCACATTCTTCATGGAAGCGGCCACCTGGCTCTGTATCTCTCGTGTAAGTGCATAGTTCTGAGCCTGCATCGTGGGATTGTATGTATGCCAGGGCTCGGGACTTCCGCCCGCATAGCCGGCAAGCTGGGTTATTATAAACGGCATATCCTGATCACCCCATCTGTCCCTCCAGTCTTTTATAAGGGTCTTATGCAGGGGATAATAGCGATTGTTACCATTGTTTGAACATCCCTGGTACCATATCACGCCTTTTATTGGCATTTCCGTCCAGGAATCGACCTGTCCATTATAGAGATTGGACATGAACTGAAGATTCTTGTATTCAATATTTGGGAATGCGGGGAACGCGGGGAAATCCCTGTCCGCAAAAGAGAATGCAGTTTCTTCTTTCTGAAGCCAGTTTCTCAATGTATGCGTTCCCGTTCCGGTTTTACGCACAGATGTAACCCTTGTAATGGCATAATTTACGCTGCTGAACTGCCGTCCCGGGAACTCGGTCCTGATCGTAAGAACATTTTCACCCTCAAGTTTTACCAGAGGTTCTTTCATAGAAATATACAACGACCTCTTATACCAGCTGCTTTTCTCATCAAGCCTGTATTTTCTTACATGCTTACCGTTAAGCCACACATCGCAAACCACGCCCGGATCGGATATAAAGAGATACGCGTCCTTTTTTTGATTTTTCCTGAGTTCAAACTTTGTGCTGTACCAGCGAACCATATATGTTTTATCCTTCAATGGCACAGCCGCCTTCCAGCCTGTAGTATCCATTTCCTCCGGGGAAAGATCCTTTGCCTCATAACGGTATTCCGGCTTTGCGGCGTAAAGTGCATCATACCATTTCAATGCGCCGGATACATAACGGTTGTTTTCATCTTCATCATACTTCTTGAGTTCAGGCTCCGTCATATCAAACTTCTTGACACCGTTCAGTTCTATTTCCGGACCGTATTTGAAATATCCCTTATTCGATATCCAGGTGCGTATTCCGGTGCCTCCCCAGGCTGAAACAATAAGACCTATTGGAATATTAAGATCCTGGTTCAGCTTTCTGCCGAAGAAATACGCTGCAGCACTAAATGTGGCGGCACGGTGAGGACCGGACTTGAACCATGTGCCGCCATTGAGGGCTGCCTCCCTGGCCGTCTTATGAGAAGGTATCTGCCTCTGCTGGACATAGCGCAATTCAGGATGAGTGGAATTTTTCACTTCCTCCACGCAGTTGATTGTCGTACTGCCCCTTACAAACTTAGCCCCTATGGTCATGGCCATATTGGACTGCCCGGAACAAAACCACACATCGCCAATAAGTATGTCCTTGAGTTCAATGTTTTCCTTTCCATCCGTGAAAACTGCAGTATAATTGACATGATCAACTTTGGCGGCAGGAAACTCAATGCACCAGCGTCCGTCTTCGCCTGTAATTGCCTTGGCCGTATTTCCCATGAAAGTTCCCCTTATCTCAGTACCGGCATCACCAAAACCGCGGAATTTGATCGGCACATCCCGCTGAAGTACCATATTGCTGCTGTACTTTCCATCCATCCTGAAGTTTGCCATTAACATGATGGGCAAAAACAAACCGGCAATAATCCAAACTGATGTCTTCATTTTCATTCCTTTTTTTAGGGGTGTACGGAGGCAAACTCCTCCATGATCCATATAAGGTGACTTCAAAACTATCATTGAAAATGCTTG
>JAZURH010000078.1:0-2610 GCA_045606125.1 Lentisphaeria bacterium
TTTGTATATAAATAAATGCAATATTATTAATTTCAATAATAAACATATCAATAATCCTGAAACATTTATAAACATCTGCCTACATTCTGTTAATCAAGTCGATTCAAAATTATTTGTCGCAGCAGCTGGTACTCGACATGAAAAAACAAATAAAAATGCTGCTGATCTTTAAAAATCTCCTATGATATGTTATACCGTCATGCTGTTTTTCAGACCGACATGCTATTCAATGGAAAATATCGCATTTGGCGATATCATTTTTTAAATTAAGAGGTGAGAACAATATCTTAAATCTAATTTCTGCAAAATCCGGAATATCTATAGACAAAATCCGCATTTCCACGCCTCAAAAAAAAACAAACGCCCGTCTGAAACCACCATTGGCCACACTTGCCCAAAATATCTAGGCATAAATTTTCACTTTTGGACTGCTTTATATAAAAATAATTTTAAAAACAGTACGACAATTCGTGCGATTTTTAAAATTATCTCTTTTGAAAATCGCAAAAAATGTGCTACTTTCCTGACCTGATTTTCTGTAAAAACACAGGCAGATATTTTTTTGCTGATACCGCTTTTCAAAAACGATACAACATGTCTTACACAACAAAACTTTCACTGCTGCGCGGCATACATGACAACAGCGAAAAATCCTGGAACGAATTCTGGGATTTCTACACACCGCTTATAATGTTCTACGGAAAAATATACGGCCTGAGCAATGAAGAAAAAAAGGATTTGCGCCAGGAAGTCATGAGCACTGTAATGAAATGCGACATAGCTTCGAAATATGATACATCTAAAGGCACTTTCAGGGCCTATTTTCAAGGAGTCATACGCAACCATATCATCTCAATCATACGCAAGCGCATGCCGAAGACAGTGAATCTCTCCGTGCTGGACGAATACGAAACTGAAAATAAAATAAATACGGCAATTGAAGATGAATATGAAAAAATGATAATACAGGCTGCCCTTGAGAAAATGAAGGAACAGCTTGAGAATAAACAGTTTCTCGCATTCGAAATGTATGCCCTGCAGAACAGACCAGCCATGGAAGTGGCTGAAATACTGCAGATCAGTGTAAATCAAGTCTATCTGGCAAAATCAAGATATTCCGCACTGATGAAAGAGATCGTAGAAAGCTTTAAAAGAAACGATTTCTGAACCCGGTAATGCATTTTATGCCCCGGTAAAACATGGTTTATCCAAATCAGTACAGAAATTGATGCAAGACAACGGCTGTGGAAAAATCCTCCGCAGCCGTTGTGCTGTACTATCACAAATGACAAAATTAAACAGTAAGCCGCATATCAGGGATTATACTGCCACTTGACAGGCTTGCCCATTCCGGTGACCTGCACTTCATGTATCTTGCAACCGTCATGGATTATTATGCTTCCACTGTCTCCCGCAGGGCGTATAAGTTTTCCGCTTATCCCGCCATTTCTATGGAGTTTCACATTGGAGAGTTCCTTCTGCCCCTGAAGAATATGGAAAGTAGTGGATATTACCACTGGTCCGTCTGACACAGGAGTCAGGGCATACAGCCTGGCGGAAGCCTTGGGCATGACTGCAGTGAAACTGCCTTTGACCGTTCCCATGAAACGCCTTTCACGGAACTCCCACAAATAGTATTCCTGTTCCGGATCCAATCCGGCAGCCTTCAAGTCAACCTCAATCTCATCCCTGCAGTTAAGATTGAATACTGCAAATATTTCCCTTGCATCTGTATGTATATGATATGTTTCCTGGAACTGTTCAGGATAACGGCTGCTGAAGATGTCCACAGGACGCGCGGCAATTCCGGCAGGAGGCAGAACTTCCCTGACCATATGACGCACTTCAGGCTCTGCCTGGTCAAACTTGTCCCCCAGGAAAATCTGACCACCTGCAATCCCCACAAACAATATACGCATCCAAGCCTCTTCAAAATCTGCAGGAGGAGCGATATTTATTGAGTCCGGATTCAGCAGAAGCAATTTGCCGTTGGTAAAATACCTGCTCATTGTAGTTTTCATCTGACTGGCAAAGAAACGCAAACCGCCATCTCCCCTGCCCTCAAGCAATGCCCGGCGGAAACCGGTATTTCCTATGTCACATGCTGTCATACTCGTCGAACAGAGCCCTATTGAATGCATAACAAGATTTGAACAGCTGTAAAGATAATCCTCAGGATCAAGCTCATCCAGAATCAATTTCAGTCCTTCCCGATAGGCTCCCGCTCCCCGTCCCACGGACGGATCATAAAGGGTAAGATCCCTGTCCGTACGAGCAAGGCGATTCATAAAATCTATCTTGAAATACTTGATCCCCATGGATTTGAAATACCGCAAGGTCTTTTTCATAAAGTCCCTTGCATCCGGATTTGTCGGATCCAGGTAATAAGATGTGGCATGTGGTTCCCAGAACCATTTTCCATTCTGACGCTTATATCCTGCAAGAGCCGCTTCAGGATGCCCGTCTATGAATCCGCTGCCTTCGCAGACCTGGAAAAGACAGCACCATATTCCAGGCACAAATCCCTTTGCCCGCATGCTGTCTGCAAAAGTCATCAGTCCTTTTTTGAAATGATCGTTTGTTTCAAACCATGCGCCGGGAAGATTATCC
>JAZURH010000079.1:0-1856 GCA_045606125.1 Lentisphaeria bacterium
CCTGCTCCACATGCACCTTTCTCAATCCGGCGTATGACTTTACGCTGTCAATTTCATTACCGTTGCAGTCACGCACGGTAAACTGGATATCATACAGGAAAGGATTCGATGGTGTCCATAGCTCAGGAGATTCTATTTCAATGTTGAAAACCGTGGCCGTTCCGGCCTGAACAGTCTTTGACGCAATGTTTTTCCCGCCGGCGCTTATTACAGTCTCAAGTGTCATGCCGCATTCGGCATTGTAGAATACCGGTGCAAATGAAAAGGAGCTATTGTCCGGATCCGGAATAATACGGCACTTTTCCATGGCACGCCTGTCCACTGCCTCCATCCACACAGTCTGCCAGATACCCGTCGTTCTGGTATAGCTGCATGCTTTGGACTTGTAAAACGGAGCCTGCTTGCCGAAGGGCTGAAGACCGCTGCGCATATCATCCTCTACCTGGATGACAAGATTGTGGCTGCTGCCTGTCTTGACAAACTTATCAAGGTCCACCGTAAATGGGGAGCAGCCGCCCGTATGCCTGCCGGCCTCGATACCGTCCACATATATCACAGCCTTAAAATCCACGCCGCCAAAATGCAGAAGTATCTTCCGACCTTCCCATTCGGACGGGATGTCTATTGTGCGCTGATACCACATCATCTCAATGTAGTCCGTAAATCCCACGCCGGACAATTTGCTTTCAGGGCAGAAAGGGACAATTATTCTGCCATCAAAGGCCCGGGCATTGCTCCATCCTTTCTGGCTGCCGCTTTTTGACCAGTCAAATGCGTAAGTCCATTCACCGTTCAAATTAACCCACTGTTCTCTTTCGAACTGAGGGCGGGGATATTCATTTCTTGGAATTGACATATTCTTTGAACTCCGTCTTTCATTCTACACAACTGAACTCTGAAAAAAATCAATGTATATTATAATCAGTTTTTCAAAAACGCACCATATAAGAAAACAACTTTAGCATGAGGAATACAATCATACATGGGATTTAACGAAACCATATATTTCGCCCCTCCCCCCGCTATACAGACATCTCTGCGGCTTGTATGCGCAGGAATAACCCATCCCAGCCCGGATTATAAAATACGCAGACCACCGGGAAACGGCCTATATGTGCTGGAGTATGTTCTCAGCGGAAAGATCCACATGGCTTACGGAGGGGATATATTCACCGCTTCAGCAGGGGATGTATACCTTCTGCAGCCGGAAATGTCCCATGACTACTATTCCGACAACAATGCCCCTGCTGAAAAAATATGGCTGAATCTGTCCGGTCCGCTTATGGGTGCCCTTTGCAGTGCATATCACATATACGGAATCGCTCATTTTCCACAATGTCCGATCAGGCAGGATTTTGAAGATGCACTTTCCATAGTAAGGACAATGTCCGATGGAGACGATCCCAGACTTGCACTTCATATACATAAAATAGTAGCCGACATAGGCAGCTGGCATAAAATGCACCCCGGCCTGAAAAAATCACGGGAGGGAATGCGCCTGAAAGACTACCTGGACAAACACTGGCAGAAAAACATATCCATTAACGAACTTGCAGTGCATATACACAAGTCCACAGCACAGACGATGAGAATATTCCGCAGGGACTGGGGAAGCACACCATACGAATACATACAGGAAAGACGGCAGACTGCAGCATGCCAGTACCTGGAAAACACAGACTGCCCTGTAAAAGAACTGGCAGAAAGATTGGGATTCAATGACGAATTCTATTTCTCAAATTGGTTTAAAAAAAGAACAGGCATATCACCGACACAGTTCAGAAGAAAATTCAGAATATGAAAAACTTATTCACATCCATCCAATGACTGCCCCCCAACCCCCCCCACCCCCCCCC
>JAZURH010000080.1:0-9050 GCA_045606125.1 Lentisphaeria bacterium
GCCCGTTGTGGCTGTCCATGTCTTCAAGGAGCCATCCTTCCTCCGTAGGTGTCAGCCTTGCATGGAGTCTTGACACGCTTTTCATCGGCAGAGTGACGCTGCAGTCTTCTCCCCGGCCTATCGTAATGATTCCGTCTTCGAAATCATATATGGAATCCTGGTTGTTCAGTACGACTATTTTCGGCATGTAGGCTTCTCTGTTTGTATTTTCCGCTTATAACTGGGCGGAATATACAGTGGAGTTCATTCTTTTTCAAGTGGCAGATATGGATAGATGAATTATATTATGCTTTTCTGTGTTCATATTATTTTTTCAGATATAATTTTGCAGCAGACAAGGGACAAAATGAATCCATTGGCAATTCAACTTAACGAGACAATTCAGGCAGAGGCTCCGCATCTTTTTGAGATGTTCAGCGACCTGGGCAGGAGATTTTACTTTCCCAGCAAGGGTATTCTCAGCCAGTCAGCCGAGGCCAAGTCCAAGGCCACCCGTTTTAATGCCACAATAGGGACTGCCGTGGAAAACGGCGAGGCCATGCATCTGGACTGTCTTATGGAGCAGCTCCCCGCAATATCTGCGGATGACGCATTGCTGTATGCCCCTTCTCCCGGAAATCAGGGACTCCGGAAGGCATGGAGGGAGAAGACCCTTCATGACAATCCTTCGCTGGAAGGCAAGGGATTCAGCATGCCTGTGGTGACAAGCGGGCTTTCCCATTCTCTTTCCCTGGTGGCGGACCTTTTTGTAGATCCGGGCGACCTGTTCATATATCCGGACAAGAACTGGGGCAACTATGCATTGAACTATGTAGTCAGGAAAGAGGCTACGCCCAAGTATTTCCCGTTGTTCGCCAACGGCGGCTTCAATGTTGACGGGCTGCGCACTGCCCTGGATGATGCCATCTCCGCCGGCCGCAGCAAGGCCATAGTCCTTCTCAATTTCCCCAATAATCCTACAGGCTATACTCCGACTGATGCGGAGGATGAGGCCATTGCTGATGTTCTTGCCGCCGCTGCGGATAGGGGGCTTAATCTTGTTGTAGTGGTGGATGATGCCTACTACGGTCTTTTCTTCAAGGACGAAGTCGCCCGTGAATCCCTTTTCAGCAAGCTGGCGGGGCGCCATCCGCGTCTTCTGGCTATCAAGGCTGACGCCGCCACAAAGGAGGTTTACGTCTGGGGGCTCCGCGTTGGTTTCATCAGCTTCTCCATAGGCGGCGTTTCCGCTGATTCGCCTGTTTTTGAGGCTGTCAATTCCAAGCTGGGCGGTGCCATAAGGGCGAATATCAGCAACTGTTCCGCACTTTCCCAGCATCTTGTTCTCAAGGCGCTTCAGTCACCGTCCTTCTACAGTGAAAGGGCAGCCAAGGCCGAGATAATGAAAGAACGCGCTTTAGCTGTGGAGAAGTTCCTTGCCGAAGGTGATTACAGTGATGCCTGGGATGTGTATCCTTTCAACAGCGGCTATTTCATGTGCCTGTGCATCAAGGAGATCGGCGCTCAGGAATTGAGAGTATATCTGCTTGAGAAATACGGAATTGGCACTATCGCGATAAATGACACAGATTTGCGAATAGCGTTCTCCTGCATAAACGCCGGGGATGTGCCGGAACTGTTCGGCACTGTGTACCGGGCATGGAAGGAACTGGCCGGAAGAAATTGAACAAGTGCAAAATAATAACATAGAGGAACTGCACTCATGACAGAAGAACAACAGAATCAGAATCAGGAAGCCGACAACATAAGCCAGGAGGATCTTCGCTCACAGAGACTGCGCAAGATGAATGAGATACGTGAGGCCGGAGGAAATCCCTACGGGCACAGAGTTGACGGAATCGTGGACAGCACCGCAGCCAAGAGCGCATACGTGGATGAAAACACGGAAGTAACGGTGCGCGTTGCCGGAAGGCTTGTCTCGCGCCGTATTATGGGAAAGTCGCTTTTTGCCCACCTGCTTGACCAGCAGGGGCGCATTCAGCTGTATGTGCAGAAGAATGTGGTGGGCGATGAGGAATATGCTGTATTCAAGGATCTGGACATTGGCGACATAATCACTGCGGAAGGCGTGCTTTTCATTACACGCACCGGCGAATGCAGTCTCCGTGTGAACAATTTTGAACTGCTTTCCAAGTCTCTGCGCCCCCTGCCTGAAAAATATCACGGCCTGACGGATACCGAGCAGCGCTACCGCCAGCGTTATCTGGATCTCATAAGCAACGAGGAAGTCCGCCGCACATTCACCATGAGAAGCCGTATTGTTTCCGAGATCCGCAACTATCTTGATTCCCATGGCTTCATGGAGGTGGAGACTCCCATGATGCAGCCTCTTGCCGGCGGCGCGGCTGCATGCCCCTTTACCACTCATTACAATGCCCTGGATTCTACCATGTATCTCCGCATTGCCACAGAGCTTTATCTCAAGCGCCTGGTGGTGGGCGGTTTTGAGCGCGTTTATGAAATAGGGCGCAATTTCCGCAACGAGGGCATGGATCGCAAGCACAATCCCGAGTTTACCAGTATAGAGATATACCAGGCCTATTCAGACTGCCGGGGCATGATGGAACTCATCGAGGACATGGTGTGCCATGTGGCCATGAAGCTTTACGGCAGCCTTACTTTCAAGCGTGAGGATGGAGTTGAAATAAGCCTGGAGCGTCCATGGAGGGTTGTCACATACAGCGATCTGCTGACTGAAAAGATGGGAGCCGACTGGTTTGACCTGCCTGTAGATGTGAAGCGTGAAAAAGCCCGTGCCATGGGACTTCGCATCACAGATGACATGGAAGACAAGGATATCACCCAGGAGATCTATGACAAGTCCATTGAGCATACTCTTATACAGCCCACGTTTGTGACACGCCTTCCCGCCTTCCTGGTTCCGCTGGCCAAGCGCTGCGAGGACGATCCCCGTTTCGTGGATGTCTATGAACTGGAGATTAACGGACAGGAGATATCTCCCGGATATTCCGAGTTGAACGATCCTATCGAACAGCGGGCAAGATTTGACCAGCAGCTTATCGGCAGAAGCGATCTGGAAGGCGAAGTCAACCGTATTGACGAGGACTTCCTCACTGCTCTTGAACATGGCATGCCTCCTACCGGCGGACTTGGCATGGGCATAGACAGGCTGGTTATGCTGCTTACCGGCGCACCGTCAATAAGAGATGTGATTCTCTTCCCACAGATGAAACTGCAGTAAAACATCGGGGATGCACTTCCATCCCCGCAGATACGGAGCCTGCCGTCACGCCGTTTATACGGATGCGTTTTTAAAAATCGCCGTGAGGTGGGCTTTTTTGCATGAATATTTGATTTTCATTACAATATAAGCATCATGACCTTCGTTATACATTTGACGATTTGATTTTTTCATACGGAGACATGACATGGCGGAAAAAAGCAGAGATGTAAAATATGTGGCTGAGATCGCGGGGCGCATTAAAACTGAGATGAGCCGCGCCGTTAAGGGAAAGGACCAGGTCATAGAGTCGGTGCTGACTGCATTCCTGTCGGGCGGTCATGTATTGCTGGAGGATGTGCCCGGCGTCGGCAAGACAAAGCTGGCTCAGGCTCTTGCAAGATCTGTCAACACATGTTTCAAGCGCATACAGTTTACGCCGGATCTGCTTCCGAACGACATAACCGGAATAAACATGTACAACGAGGCGACCCGTACGTTCTCTTTTCTGAAAGGACCTGTTTTTGCCAATGTGGTGCTGGCTGATGAGATAAACAGGGGAACTCCCAGGGTGCAGTCAAGTCTTCTTGAATGTATGTCTGAAGCAGTGGTGACAGTTGATGGAAAACCCTACAGCCTTGAAAGCCCCTTCTTTGTGATAGCTACCCAGAATCCCGCCGATTTTCATGGTACATATCCCCTGCCTGAAGCCCAGCTTGACCGTTTTCAGATGAGGTTGAACATGGGATTCCCGGGCGAGGAAACTGAAATAGAAATCCTGGCCAGCAATATTTCCAGCGAGCCCATAGACGATGTGAAGGCGGTAGCGGAAGGAAGCGATATAATCGACTGCATAAAGGCTGTGCGTTCAGTCCATGTCTCGGAACCGGTCCAGAAATACATTGCCGCAATAATGCGGGAAACCCGCAGTCACTCTGCGCTTGCGTATGGATGCAGCACCCGTGCCGCCCTGGCTCTTATGCACGCGGCGCAGGCCAGTGCCGCCATGGACGGCAGGGATTTTGTTACCCCCAGAGATGCAAGGGACCTGGCGTTGCGGGTTCTGTCCCACAGGGTTCCCCTGAAACTTCAGGCCAGGACTGAATGGACCGATACCGGGCAGGTCATATCCTCCATCATTGACAAGCTTCCCATAGACTGAGGATAGTTTTTCCTGCGGGGCATTCAGGGTACGGTTCAGGGAATGACAAAGCATATCTGGTTAACAAGACGTGGATGGTGGCTTCTGGCGGCAATAGCGGCCAGTTTTGGTGTCGCCATGGTTAACCATTCCTTTTTTGCCGCCATGCTGGGATGGCTTGCTCTTGGTTTTTTCCTTTCTTCATTTGTTATGTCCCTGTTTTCCCTGCATGGTTATAAAGTGAGAAGGGGGCACATGCCTAACGGAGTTGTTGGGCAGCTTGTGGGAATGCCGCTGGAAATAAGCAGAAAGGGCCATTTGCTTAGTCAGCCTCTGCTTTTGTTTGAAAGGCTGCATTTTGCAGATAGCAGCAGGAACATCTGTGTTGCTGAATGGAAGGGCGGCCGTAAACAGAGCGTGGAGCGCAATGCACTGGCTGCAAAGCGCGGGGAATACAAATTGAATGCGGTTTATCTCAGAGGCGGTGATCCAGCCGGGATATTCATGAGGGAAAGGCGTTTTGATTTGCCGGCTGTAATGCTGGTGTACCCCCGGGCTGACAAGCTGGATCCGGTTGCTCTGTTCAAGTATGAGGCGGTTTCAGAAGACAGTGAGAAGGTGGCGGGCATCATCGGCGGCAACCAGGAGTTCCGATCCCTAAGGAAATATATGCCCTCCGATCCAATGAAGCTTATAAACTGGCGCAGTACGGCAAAGTACAGGAAACTGATGGTCCGCGAATACGAGTTGAATACAATCGTTTCCATTGCACTTTTTGTAGATGGGCAACGGGAGCATGTGGACAGGCGGGGCGATAATTTTGAGGCGCTCATAAGCCGGGCTGCCGGCATACTTGAACTTTGCTCCGGCATGCGCTGCAGTTTTACTTTTGTGGCAGCTGGTTTTACTCCGGCAAGCATTGTAATGCGCCCAATTGAGGAATGCCGTGCCAGGGTGATGTATGAATTGGCTGTCATGCGTCCGGGAAGTGCCAGGCTTTCTGCGCTTGTGGAGGATGTGGCGCCAAGTCTGCCGGCGGGTACACTGATTTTCTGCCTGTCCCTCAGCAATGACAATCCTGTTCTGATGAAGGTAACGGAGGAACTTGCCAATAGGGGCATGGTATTTTTGTAGAATATGAAAAAGACGACCAACATTCCGCTTTTGCTTCAGGCCGTATGTCTTATTGCCTACGAGCTTGGAGTCGTCTGCGCCCTGTGGCAGAACGGGAATGTCATGCTTACTCTGGGAGTAATGACCGGTGCACCAGTGGCCGTTGGATTGTCCAGGATACCCCGGAAATGGTTTCCTGAGTGTCTGCGTTTTATTATGCAGATTGCCGTTGCTGTCGGGGGGCTGTATTGGTTCAGTCAGCGTTCCGGCATGGTGCAGGTGGATATTGTTCTGCTTGAGTGTGCCTCTGTTCTGTGCTGTGCGCTTTTTATCGGGGGGCGGGTCAAGGAGCATTGGCTTCTGTTGTTTCTTTCTTTTGCTCTGGGATTGTATGGCGGCCTGCATCCCGGCAGAGATATATATTTCCCGGCGTTTGTGCTGCTTCTGCTGGTGTTTTCCATGTTTTTGTATATGAGCCGTTCCCAGTCATTCGGCGCCGGATACGGTGTTCGGAGCGGCGGCAATGTACGCGCCAGCCTTGTGCATTTGGCGCTGGCTGTGATTTTTGCGGTCCTGGGAATGAGGCATTTTGTAATAGGCAGTTTGCGCACCCGTGGCATTCTTCCCGTGTCTTTCCAGACCGGGCAGGAACAGGAGTTTCCCCAGCTTTGCGGGCAGTGGCTCAAGCCGGCGCGGCATCTTGTTGGAGGTGAAGACGGGGAGGGCGCAGAAAATGTGCATACAAGGAGCAAAATTCTTGACGATATAGCAAAGAACAAAGTATTTGCAAGTGGAAGCAGTGACTTTGACGCAAGGAACGGGGGCGGGGAGGCTCAGGGTGAGGAACTTATGTTCCGGGCATACACTTCGGCAAAACTTTACTGGGCAGTTCAGATCTATGATACATACGACGGAAATGTGTGGACACGCTCGGAAACATTGAAGAACGGCAGCAGCGAACTGGATAAGTATGAGCCCCATGACCTTGTTAAGGTGACCCAGAAGATAGCTATAATGAACAGGCGCAATCAGATGCTTCCCTACGCATACAGGCCCGTCAGGTTGGTCATGGACGGGATTGAGGCGCCACGTCACGGTGGCGAACGCCTGCCAGTTTGGAGAAAGGACGCATTTAATTTCAAGTTCTTTGCTTCCAACGCGAAGTCTGCTGTTCCTGTGTATACAGTTGAGTCCCTTGTACCTGCGCCGGATTTGCGGGAAAGACCCAGACCCTGGGGAGAGCCGGCAAGAAATTTCGGCTGGAATTGTCGCACTGTACCAGTGGCAGCGAGGACTGTGGAACTCAGGAAGCTGGCATTGAGGATAACTTCCGATGCGGACAGTAATCTGGAGAAGGCTGATGCCATAAGGGATCATCTGCGGAAAAATTACAAGTACAATGCGGAGGCACCGCCAATACCTGAGGATGAAGAGGCTGTGAACTATTTCCTTTTTAAGAGCAGGGAAGGTTCCTGTCGCCATTTTGCCCAAGCCATGGTGCTGCTTGCCAGACTCAACGGTATGTATTCCAGGCTGGTGACAGGATATTCGCCGGGTAATTACAATATGCTGTCAAACTGCTTTGAAATATTCCAGTATCATTCTCATGCCTGGGCGCAGGTGTTCATAGAGCCATATGGCTGGCTGACTTATGACGGAGTGGCGCCCGGCAATCTCAGAATAGGGGACAATAATCACTCGCTGGTAAGCTTGTTTGATCCCTTTGGGGACACATGGAAGTCAAAATCTCCAGAACTTGCTTCGGAAAACATGGGCGAGAAGGTTGAGGCGGCAGCGGATGTCGTAGCTGAGAAGGACATGCCTCCCGTTGTCTATGGTGCCACGGACATGCTTTCACGCATAGAGGACAGGGCTATGAAGAGAACCCCCGGCAAAGAACCTGGCAGGGCAGCATTTATGATGGCGGCTTTTTCCGTAGGGTTTGAGAAATTGAAAGAGCTATGGGGCATTGCCGTGGAACGCACGGGGATGTTCTGGCAGTTGTTCAAGGATTGGTTCAAAGGCATGGTGGTGCGTTTTCTCTGTCTGCATGCAGGCTGGTATGTTCTGCTGAGCTGCTGCCTGATTTTGTTCCTGCTGTCTTTTGCGTTGTGGAAGCGGATATTCAGCCGTTTGATGCTCTGCAGCAGTGCCTTGAGGTGTGCCTGGATGTGGCACAGGGCCTGCAGTGCCGCGACCCCGGCGCTTTGTATAGAATATTGCCAGAGGCATAACAGCATTCTCCTGGCCAGAAAGTACAGACATATTCCACGGGGCGACATCGTGGAGCGCGGTTCAGTAATAAAGGACGATGCCATGCGCGCCAATTATCTTATAGTCGCCAATGCGGCGCAGAGTGTATGGTACTCTGCCCATGAAGCAAGCAGGCCCCTGGCCGAACGCGTGCTCAAGGCAACTCTTGAATTGCGAAAGGCCTGAAGACGGCGCCGTCGCAGGGGCTCTCTTCACAGGTTTGGTTATGGAACACAGAGAAGCTCTTTATGTATTGAACATGCTGCCTTTCATAGGTCCATGCAAGCGCCGGCTGCTGGAAAATGAGTTCGGCAGCATAGAATCCGCGTTTGCCGCTGATATTTCCGCTTTACAACGGGTGCCCGGAATGGGTGAGAAGCTTGCCGGTATAGTTCACAATTGGGAACGGTATTGTGACCTGAAGGAGGAATTGCGCATGTGCCGGGACGGTAATGTGCGCCTTATAACGGATGAGGACGATGAGTATCCTCCTTTGCTGCGCAGCATACATGATCCGCCGATTTGCCTGTATATGATCGGGGAACCGGATGCGTTGCGGGAATCATCCATGTCCCTGGGGATCGTAGGTTCAAGAAACGCAAGCATGTACGGTATGCGCATTGCCGCTTCCATGGGGACAGGTGCGGCAGTTGCAGGATGGCCTGTTATATCAGGACTTGCAAGGGGGATAGATACGGCGGCTCACGAGGCGGCTGTCAGTTCGGGAGGGCGGACTGTGGCTGTTATAGGAAGCGGTCTGCTTAACATATATCCGCGGGAAAATGTCATGCTTGCCGCAAGGATAGCAGAATCCGGCGGTGCTGTCATAACGGAATGGCCCATGAGATACAGGCCTGACAGGCGCAGCTTTCCCATGCGAAACAGAATAATCTCAGGAATTAGCAGGGGGACGCTGGTGGTGGAGGCGGGAATAAAGTCCGGCAGTCTTATAACGGCGGCCTCTGCGCTGGAGCAGGGGAGAACGGTGTTTGCTGTGCCCGGTGCAGTGGACGGGCCTTTTTCCAGGGGATGCCATGCACTTATAAAGGACGGTGCAGTGCTGGTGGAGACTTTTCAGGATATAATCGACGAGTTTACCGGCCTTCCGGGGCTTGCCCGTCCGCCCAGGGAAAGCCAGGCAAGACCTCCGGCTATACCTGATGAATCGTCACTTGGATTGTCGGGCCTTGAAAAGAAGATAAGGGATCTTGTGGCAGCCGGCGTGTGTGATATGGACGGGATAATATCCAGTCTTGAGGGGGATGATGTCCCCTGCATAATGGCGTCCATCATGACTTTGCGTCTCAAGCGCGTTATAAGGCAGCTGCCTGCCGGGCGTCTTGAAGTCGGGTCGTAGCCATG
>JAZURH010000081.1:0-7507 GCA_045606125.1 Lentisphaeria bacterium
GTGGCCCGGGGGTATTTGAAATAAACGGCGTGCGCTATGGTGCTGCGATATGCTTTGATTTCTATTTTCCGGATCTGTTCGTAAAATATGCGGCAGAACGGATAGATGTACTTATAATGGCAAGCCTTCAGCGCAGGGAAACAGCAGACAGACTGCATTACCTCGCCAGGGCAAGAGCCTTTGATTGCGGATGCACACTGCTGCGTTCTTCAGTGGCCATGCCGGGAAGAGAGGACATTGCTGGACGTTCAATGCACATATCTCCGGACGGGGAAATTGTTAATGATGCAGGCGGCGAAGCATGTGTCCTGATTGTCGAGTTTGACCCGGCCACAAGATTTGTCCAGCCCGTTTCATACGACATGCCGGATAAGGTGGAGGATTACCGGGAAACAAGGCTGGAAGCCATTGCCAGACGAAACTGATATACAACGCCCAAGACATGCCTTGCGTATAAGTCCAATTTCAATCAAAAAACTGCAATATGAACAAAACTATCATTTCATTGGAGAAATCCCTTTCATGGTTCCTGCATTCTGGAGTCATGCCGGAAGAAGGCTGCCATGGAGTGGCAGAGCGCATAGTTATGACAAAGGACAATCCGGCCCTGGCGAAGATCAGGGAAATGTTCCCTAATTTGACAGAACATGATGGATACTGGGTAATAGAAAACCGCCGTGCGGACTGCTGCTTTGAAGCGGCACTGCTCTTTTTGCTTGCAGGAAAAAAATTGAATAACGGCCTTTATCGTTCAACAGGCGAAAATCTGCTGGAATATCTTTTTGAAAAATCAGGATTGCGTCAGGGAGACATGTGGAACTGGTACGTTCCCCTGGAAAGACGTTCTTGGTGGTATGACGACAATGGATGGGTGGCCGCAATCGAATTGTTCATAGGGCAGCAATTTCCAGAACTCGATAAAAAGTATGATCTGATTGCATCAGGCAAAAAAGCCGCCATGATAATGGGTGAATCTATGATCAGAAACCTGAACTCTCCCAAAACGATAAAACACGGAGTATGGCCGGATGACATATTTTTCGGTGAACCCAGACAGCCCCATTGGGGTACCCCGGTATGCGCTGCACTGCTGCTTGCAGGAGAGTTTGAAATGGTGCGCCAATATCATGAATGGGGCGAGAAGAACTGGCATCAATTCGGACTGAGTGAATGGGCGTACGCCCTTATCAGCAGCTCACTTGGAGGAAAACTGGGGGACAAATATCTCCAGGAACAATCCTGCATCATCTACCAATATTTGAAAAAGCATGAAAGAAACGGTATTCTTCCAAGTGAACATTGCGAAGCCCCAAGCGGCGAGACATTGGCAGACCTGATCTATACTCTCAACTGGTATCTGTCCGGTCTGGCTCTTAATGACAAAGGCTCTGATGATTTTACCAGGCTGCGCGATTTTCTGATCTCAATTCAGAATCCGGACGGAAGCTGGCAGGGAATGTTTGATGTCAGCCGGGGAATCTGGGCAGGAGGCGATCTGTATGAAGGCGGTGCAAACAGTCTCTATACAGGTTGGACCAATACGGTCATAGCCCTTTCCATGCTGCTGTAAATAAAATACAATTTACGATTAGTTTTTATCCGTCATTCAATTTTCTATCACAGGGGGAAAAAAAGTGTGCATGGCATCATTGTCATGCACACTTCAAATATCAAACGCTTTCAGAATGTGTTATTCAATCGGCGAGAGTTTTACATTGTCAAAATATATGGTTCCGGGTGCGCCAAGCACATTAAGATAGACTGTTACTGCTTCAATTCCTTCAGGCATGTCAAAGGATGGTATTTCCATCTGCTTCCATTCACCACCTGAACTTCCGCCATACAATTCCTTCTTCAGACCTTTGCCAAGAACCCAGATGCGCACCTGTCCGGCATAATTGCTGTCAGTCTTGAACCAGAGCGTGAAATAATACTTGCCGCTTTTCTGAATTTTAACTTTCTGATATACTCGCATCCATGCCTTTTCGTAAGGATTTTTTCCCTTGGGATTGATTTCCAGGCATTTCATCTTATAGCATCTCTTGCCTGACTGGGATGGATCAGTGGAAAATCCATGCTCGAATTTTCCGTGAGGAACATGGGACGGCCAGCTTGAACTATCTTCAAAATCAGGATTCATAATAAGATTTTTGCCTGTTTTTTTCGTATACTTTATATACACGGGGCGCCAAATACCTCCCTGATAAGCAGTATCAACAACCTTGATAGCTATAACATTGCGCCCATCCGCATTAAGATATTCCGAAATATCCACCGAGAACGGAACCGACCAGCTGTTAGTATCACCATTGTATGGATAGGGTCTATCCAAAGCAAGTTTACCATTCACCCATATTTTGCAAGCCTCGTCCACAGCACCCACTGTCAGCAAAGCATCCATTCCGATTTTATCCTTGGGCACATCCAGATTTATACGGTACCACCCTGCTCCGTCATAATCGTATCCTTTATGCTCATTGCGCCAGCGTTTTCCGACCTCCTGCATTTCCCATCCGCTTTCAACACCTATGGATTCCCATTTAGAATCATCATACTCCGGCTTGAACCAGCCGTCCTTTTCACCGCGTTTTTCCGGATCAAAAGAGAATATCCATTCATCCTTAAGGCGCTCACCGGGAACATCGAGTATAAAATTCAGAGCTGTCCTGTCCCACCATACATTTTCCCAGTATTTGAGGCGTCCCATTTCAGCTATGAACTGATCCTCTATGCTATCCCGGAACTTGTCCAGTTCCCGTACCGCCAATGCCAGCTTGTACTTGTCTCCTGAATCGTATATGCGCTGGGCAATCAATGTCAAATTCGCATTTGTAAGTCCCTTGTGCAGGAATGCCACACGCTCTGCAGCCCTTCCCTTAGCCTTGGCTGCTGCCCTGTCAAGAATTGCAAATCCTTTTGCCATAACCTCAGGCGTATACACCAGAGGTGCCTTGGTGAAAAAGCAGTTGTAATTTCCCACTTCCACACCCACGGGATTGAGGCTCATTTTCTTACAGGCATCAACCGTCTCCTGAGAATCTGATATCTTCTCCCAATAATCAAGATATTCCCTGATTTCCGGTGCCGCATCGCCAAATGCGCTGCAGTATTCGTTCTGAATCTCCTCAAAGGAAAGTTCCGGATGTCTTGTCATGCGTCCAAGTACATAATAGTTGAAACCATTGCCGCCAAACTGTCCCGTATTGGAATCGAACTCGGTTCCAACCATATCATTTTCAAGACAGAAACGATAGATTGAATGAAGCTTACGGGCAAAGTTTATGGGCATGCAGTGACCATCCAGCATGAAATTGGGACGGAACACAAGGCTTGCCCCCGTTTCACTCCAGCCCTTCCAGGATTTTTTCATTTCAGCAATCTTGTCTTCTGTCCAGGGATACATAAGGGGACTGACAAAGCAGAGGACAATATCCTTATTAAGCTTGGTGTATCTGGGCGGTGTGTCATAATTAGCATAATTAGCCCACCCTACCACTTTCACATTGGGATCTATTTTCTTTGCTTCCTCAAGTCCACGTACATAGAACTGCATGTATCTTTCAGTGACATTTCCCAGGGCACTCGTCCATTTTGGATCTTCGGCAGCAAACATTTTCTTTGCTTTTTCAAGTCTGTTCGGGTCATCCGAACGGTCTGCAGCCAGACAATTTTCGCAGCAGCAGCTTCCATTTGCATCTCTTTCACCCAGGAAGAGATTGGGTCCCCATGGATATCCGCCTGCGCGTTTTTCGCGCCAATCCTTAAGCACCTGCTGCAAAAGTCCCTCTGATGTGGGGCATGTTGCGCAGAAGGCAAGCTGTCCGTTCACATGATATGGATTAGGTCTTCTGGTTCCATCCGGAAGCATATTGAAATATTCCGGATGTGTTTTTATATACTTTTCGGCATACTTCCATCCGGGATGTCCGAAGGAATGCTGTCCGCGTATTCTTGTATCCCAGTCAAAACCCAGTCTTTCAAGCCAGAGAAGATTCTGCTTATAGAATTCCTTCCATGCCTTTTCAGACTTGTAGAATGTTCCCTGGGGCTGGAAAGTATGGATTCTTGTGCTCGGAACCGGCTGTTTGAAGCGCACATTCATTCCATCAAGAGAAAGGTTGGCGGATGGTTCGTAATGCATACCGAGGGGGCCGGGCCAGAGCCAGCGCACACCAAACTTCTCTTCAAGAATATAATAAAGTGCCTGCTTGAGACCACCGTTACTTCCGCAGATCACAATGTTATTTCCGTCATTTCTTATCACAAATCCATTGCGACCCAAAGACTCATATTCAAAATTTCCGTCTTTTGGCTTCGATGTCAGTATAACAGCCTCCCCTTCTGCAGGTGCTGTATTGACAAGAGTCAATTCAGCGCCGCTTATGCACTTGATATGATGTATGAAGTCCTTGGCTGCATCCATGACATTTAAACTGACTGTCTTCGGCACCACAAGAACTGCGGCCGGCCTGCCGTCTTTGACCAATGTCGTACCATGAGCAAGAACTATACACAATGCAAAAATACCCAAAAACCATTTTTTCATTTGCCTCTCCTTGAGATATTACCCGTGTTTATATTTTCATAAAGATTATTTTATTGCATGCAAATGACCTTCAGATCAAATACACTTCAAATCCATAGTCGATGACTCCATAGTCATCTGTACATTCAGCCGGTCTGTTTCCTATGCTGTTTTTTTCCATGAGGAATGAGGATGGGCCCACAAAGCATGGTTCGATTTCAGTCAAGTGCATAGGACCCAATGTATTGCGGCAGGATGTCGTGATTTCCAATTTGATCGTGTTTTTCCCGGGGCGCAGAAGACCTGAAACATCAAGCTCATAAGGCGCAGTACAGATTGCAGGAAGTTTTGTTCCATTAAGCGTCACAGTGACGCCATTTGCCTTGAAAGGAGTGAATCTGATATGACGCAGATTTTCAGCATCCTTGGCCGTCAATTCAAATTTTCTGATAAGTTCAAGCGTTCCCGAGAAGAAAACATACCCGGCGTCAAGCAGACTTTTCAATGAAATGGTACTCTGCTGATTTTCAATGAAAACATCCTTTGAAACAAAGGCACAGTGTTTTTCATCCGCAGTTATTTCAGCAGAACGGCAGCTGAAGTTACCAAGAAGATAAACAGCCTCTATCTCGCTGTCAAAATACAGTTTATTTGACTCGCTTTCAAAATATTTTGCTCTTTCCAACTGAGCGCGTATTGCCTTTGACTGGGAAAAAGGCATAATGATTTTAAACTCATTTTTTCCCTCTTGTAAAACGGCAGTCGGCAAAGAGAGTATTTCTATGCCACGATCAAGAAAATAACCTGAAAAATCATTTTGCAGACGGGTACCGTTCAAATAATATTCCGCTTTCGGATCCCGCTCAAGAGCCATGGCAAGCTTTGCCTTTTCAAAATCAAATCCGGATGGGCAGTTGAAATGAAACATAAGTTCCAATTCCGTATCAGGCAACGCCAGCATTCGCTCGAAAATTGACAATGTATAGCAATCCTCTGCAAGAATACCGTCATCGCTGCGCCTGTAGTCCGCATGGTCAAGCAGAAGTACATTGCGTCCATCGGCGACTGTCCAATCTGATGTAAGGTCAATAGTTCCGTTTGCAGGATAATTGACAGCTTTTACCAAAAGTGAGCCCCGGGCTGGAAACTCATGGAAAAACATCGCCCTGTCTTTCACATTGATATGTTGAAGCTTGCACAGCGGCCTGCCGCTCTCCGGTTCAATGCTCCAAAGTTCATCTGCGGCATAAGGCAGGGATATCCGGCATTTCACAGGAGATTCATTTCCGATATTATCCTGGTGAAGGGGCGTGGCTTTCCAGTCGCAATCTATCTCATTTTCAGGTATTGCCGCAAAATCGGCAATGAAATACCAGTATTCGTTTTCTTCCGGGAAATAACGCCATGTGCCGCGTATCTGCCCCGTGGTCCCTTCAAGGACGCAGCAGTCAATACGGCGCGCATTTTCGGTAATAAGGCTTATATCCGCCCATTCATCAAAAGTTTCCATAGATTTCAGGAACAAAATATCTTCAACGGACATTGGTTCGCCATCAACCGTTATATTGTCAAAATCATTATGGCATGACACTTTTACAATGCCACTCTGCTTATGGAAATCCTTGAGAAGTTTCAATACCCGACCGGCAATATTAATGACTTTCGGAAGCAAAAAGACGCGATAGCTCATTTGTCCGATACTGAATATACCGTCTTCTGCTTTTCCAATTTCAGAAGTAAGTATTTCATCCGCATAATGGAAAGGACATCCAGCCTCGGAAAGCTTTTCGGAAAGAAGCTGCATTGAACACCAGCATTCCCTGGCCGTATCAGTAAAATAATGTATGCCGTCAGCAGCAATATGTGCACAGGACTGCCCATGGTAGACCAGTATATCGCACTGAATATCCCCACAGGCAAGCATTCCTCCTATCCTGGAGAATGCGTCATTCAACGGCCGTATATCCTTCCACATGGGATGCTGGTAGAATACAGACATAGGATAATCCCGTTTTCGCAATCCCCGTAAGGAATATCCCTCAAGATGCTGGCAAAGATAATTTATGCCGTGAACAAGCTGCTGCTGATAAAGCCATTTCATGCCGCGCATATTGAAATTCCATCCGCTGCATCCGAAGGTCTCAGTAAGAATCTGTTTTTTTCCAAATTGCGCCGCTGCAGAAACAACTTGAACATCTACTACAAGGTAGGCCTCTGAACGCCCGAGATGATCGTTTCCGGGAATCGTATAGCCGCAGTACTGAGGCATAATTGCGCCATTGCTGTAAAGCTGTCCGGCAAAAGTTTCCTCGCAGGAATGATGTCCTATCAGCTTCCAGCCATGAGTCTCGCACCATTCTCCAATTTTTTCAATGAAATTATGCCTGAACAATTGGGCGCAAAGGCGGTAATATCGCACTCGCGTGCGCTTATAATCACCAGTTTGAAAGAACAATTCAATGATTTTAGGCAGCAGTTCCTCAGCGTATTCCCTGCGGTATTCTCTTTCCATAGTCCATGACCAGGGTGCTGTGCTTCTTGAAATCTGGGGTTCGTCAGTGAAAATACCGGCAATGCCGTTCATTACATCCTCAGGCAGAACAGCATTGTAATGTTCATGAACAAATCCGATAAACTTTTCTGTGACTTCAGGATCCATAGTGTCCACATAATATGGATTTACCCGATAATGCACGATATAAACGGCATTATCCGCTTCAGTTAAAGTAAAATTACGGTCAAAAGAAGCGATAATATGCTCCGGGATTTCATCATCCGGGGAAGTTATTTCTGTAATCTGCAGGCATTTCTGCTGGTATTTTTCCCCCAGTCCATTGACCATTCCATCCCCGAAGCCGCTGGGCCATCCATTTTCATCGTACAGATAGGCGCACATTCCCAGCTTTACTGCCTCTCTTGTACAAAGACTGACGCATTCCATCCATTTTTCACCAAGATACGGAGTTTTCAGACCGCCCCTGG
>JAZURH010000082.1:0-6661 GCA_045606125.1 Lentisphaeria bacterium
GCTGAAAATAGGCGTGGGACACTGGGAAAACCTGGGTCTCAGAGACTATGACGGATTCGCCTGGTACCGCATTAAATTCAAAATGCCTCCCAAAATGGATTTCACCTCCATTGAACTGGCATTCGGTGCTGTGGATGAAGGCGCCTGGGTATGGCTTAACGGAATCTATCTCGGCAGCCATGACATTGGAACGGCCGGCTGGGACAAGCCCTTCTCTCTGGATTGCCGCAAGGAAGCAATCTGGGGTGAGGAAAATGTGCTTGTAGTGCGCGTTCACGACTCCTCGGCAGGCGGCGGCATCTGGCGTCCCATCCATGTAGAGATTCTCAAATAACCGGACTGAACGGAGGCAATAAATATGTTCTGCAAAAGTTTTTTTGGCAAAGCGCTGGCAGCTGCTCTCATCCTCACAACTGCTGCCATGGCCGCTGAAACCGTAATTGCATCCTGGGATTTCAGCAAGGCCGATGTGCTGACTTCAGGAACCATGCCCTTTCTGCTGAGACACGGCAAGGGTGAAAAAGAAGGCGGCGCAAAAATTGAAAACGGATTTTTGATCTGCTCACGTTCCAAAGGACAGGACATGCCGACAGGCATACAGTCCATAAAGGCCCATCCTTCATTCTCGCCTCAGGGCGCCTTCAAGTTTATCGCTGAGTTCAAACTTGAGGAAAATCTCAACAGACAGAACGTTGTGGCAACTATCTTCGACAACAAGTACATCAGCAATCCCAATGCAAAGCAGAAGGCTTTCCACAAGGGCTTCCAGATTTTGCTGCGGGTCCATCCCGGAAACAAGTTCGCACCAAGGGCGGCTTTCGGTTTCGGTGACAAATCAAAGGAAATCACAGGCACAACAACTGTTCTGGAATATGGCAAGCTGCACAAGCTTGAAGTCTTCTTCACAGGAAAGGGACAGGTTATTTTCAAGCTCAACGACAAGGAATCCAAGCCTATAGCCGTCCCGGAGGGGTCCATAGCCCCCAGCTCATTGCGTACCGTAATAGGCGACCGTTACAGTTCCTCATTTGCGGCCTTTGGCGGCGCAATAGCCAAAGTCACGCTTATCAAGGTAGACGATACAGAAGCTGCCCCGGCGGCACAGCAGTAAAGGAGTCAAGCGACTATGAAAAAATTATCTCTCGTACTTTTGTGCCTTGCCGCACTCATTTCCCTCGGTGCAGCGGAAAACAAGATCATCGCCCAGTGGGATTTCACTTCTGCAGACCCGCTTAACAACGGGACATATCCGCTGATACTCAGGGGAGACGCAAAAATCGAAAATGGCATGCTTATCAGCGAAGGGGACAGCGTCAGCAAACCCTACGGCGCAAAAATGAAAAACAATCCCAGGGAAATCACACCTGCCAATGCCTTCAGCCTGACCGTGGAATTCATGTTCGACCCGGCAATGAAACGCCAGAACAAGAGTGCAGGATATCTGTGGGACAGCAAATATGTGGCATTGCCAGGCGATCCAAAATCCAAGCAGCACAGAGGATTCTTCCTTGCCCACAAGATAAGCGGTGACAATAGCTCATTTACCGCAGCATTCGGATTCGGCAATGTTTCAGCCCAGGTAAACAGCAACAGCATCAAGCTTGAACCTAAAGTGAAGCACACCGTGAAGCTGAGCTTCACTGCCACAGGCAGAGTCAGTTTTGAATGCAACGGCAAAAATCTGGGCACCAGACCGGTTCCTCCCGGACCTCTGGCACATTCTATGTACAGCCCGAGCATTGGAGACCGCCACAGTTCCAATAATGCCACTCTTGGCGGAGGAATCTACAAAGTCACGCTCAAAGAAGAGGATTTCACACCTGTTGAAATCATGGCTGACTCCTATTTCCGCAAGGTATTTGAACGTGGCGAGAAAAACATTGCCGTGCATGCCACGCTGAGCAACTACACCAAGGCTCCCATCACCGGCATAACTGTCAAGGCCGAAACAATGAACCGTGCCCTGCCTGATCAGAAACTGGCACCGCTGGCTCCCGGGGAAATTGCAAAGTTCTCCTGGAAAATAGATGAATGGCTCATGCACGGGGACTACGAACTCAAATGCAGCGCTGTGGATGCAGCGGGCAAGGTCATATCAAGCACGGTCATCCCCTACACCATAGTTCCCGCCTACGGTGATTTCATGCCTGTTCTCCTCTGGGGCGGAGGCACTATAGACGAAGTCAAAAAGGCTGGATTCACCCACATGTCTGCAAGCATCTATCCCATAAGCGGGGACTTCAAGGAAACAAGCATACCTAACATTAACGCAGCTCTTGACAACAACCTGAAAAACGGCATCTACAGCTATACCAGCGTATACCCAAAATACCGTTTCCTCACAAGCAAGAGATACCTTATTGTCGATGCAGAAGGCAAGCAGCGCAGCGGTCTTGAAGCATCACATCCTGAAGTAAGAAAAGAGTTTGCAAGGGTCATGGAGCAGACTGCAAAGGCCATGGCCGACCATCCCGGCTGGGACAGTACCCTTATCAACAGTGAAATAAGAGGCACAGCATCTCCTTCTTTCACAGGATTCCAGCAGGAAAACTTCAAGAAATACGCAGGATATGACATACCTGACGACATCAAGAGCGCAACACCTGTAACCTATGCGGCCATCCCCGGATTCCCCTGGAACAGAATCATGGATCCAAAGGACAAGCATCTGGTGTACTATAACTGGTTCCGCAAGACTGGTGACGGATGGAACGACCTCCAGACTCTCATAAGCGACTCACTTCACAAGTATGTCAAGCACCATCATTTCACATTCCATGACCCGGCAGTGCGCGTGCTGCCCCAGTGGGGTTCCGGTGGAAATGTGGATGTGATCTCCCAGTGGACTTACACATACCCCGATGCCATCAAGATAGGACAGGCAACAGACGAATTGCTGGCAATGGCGGACGGAAATCCGGAACAGCGCGTAATGAAAATGACACAGGCCATCTGGTACCGCTCAGCAACTGCACCCATGAACAAAAAGGTGGACAATTATCCCGAATGGTACAAAACTGAAAAGAAAGCCAAGTTCATCAGTATTGCGCCCGACTTTGTCCGCGAAGCAATCTGGAGCAAGGTGTCCAGAAAGATTGACGGCATCATGTACCACGGCAGCGGTTCCCTTCTCTACAAGACGGACCACGGCTACCGCTACACAAATTCAGAAAGCAAGAAAGTTCTTGCCGACACTGTAAATAGAGTAATCAAGCCCTTCGGTCCCATGCTGAAGAAGATTCCGGAGCGCATGCCGGAAGTGGCAATTCTTGAAAGCGCCACAGGCTGGCTCTACGCCACCCGTCACATGACAGGCGGCTGGAGCGGCAACTGGGCAGGCGACCTGCATCTGGCCCTGCAGTGGGCAAATATACAGCCGTCCATCATCTATGAAGAGCATCTGCTCACAAATCTTAAACTGGACGGCATAAAGGTCATAATCATGCCCGGTGCCGAAGTACTGACAGAGCCTGTGCTTGCCAAACTTCAGGAACTCCAGTCCAAGGGAGTCATAATCATCGGTGATGAATACACCACTCCCGCGCTGATGGTCGATTTCAGACTCAAGTCCCTGAAGCGCAAGACCAGCGATCCCAAGGGCTCCAAGGAGATGTTCCAGAAGCTTGGCATGGAAATAGCCGAAATGCTTAAGCCCTATTACAAGAGCCAGATTGCGGCAAGCAACAATGATCTTGTTGTACGTCGCCGCGGCAACGACAGCGCAGACTATGTCTTCGTGCTGAATGACAAGCGCACATTCGGCGACTATGTGGGCCAGTGGGGAATGGTAATGGAAAAGGGTCTGCCCAATTCCGGAACCGTGACAGTATCCCATCCGGTCAAGGCGGCATACGATCTGATGAAGCATGAAAAGATCAAGACAAGCGGAAAAGACAGTACCACTTTCAATGTGGATCTTGGTCCCGGAGACGGCACCATCGTTCTCCTCCTTGATCAGGAAATCAGCAGGATCAGCATTAATGCTCCCGAAAAGACTGTTTCCAGAAGTGAAGCTTACTCCATTACAATCAAAGTCCAGGACAAGAAACGCAACAACATCAAGGCATACATCCCTCTGGAAGTCAAGCTTACAGACTCAGAGGGCAAAGCTCTGCCGGGAAGCGGATTCTATTCGACAGTGGACGGCATTCTCACAATAAACGAAACAGCGGCCAGCAACATGTCTGCAGGCAAAGTCAAAATCCAGGTCAAGTGCCTGGCATCCGGCATTACTGAAACTGAAACATTCAATGTGAAGTAAAATCCCGGAGCTGTTCAGCCCTGCTGTCATCACTTGACGGCAGGGCTTTTTTTGATTCTTAAGGTTATTTCAGAACAGACCTCATACGCTCCAGTGAACTGAAGGGCTGCAGTTCAGGGGCATCCCGTATTTCAAGTATCATCGGAGCCCTGAACATTTTTTTATACCAGGCCTCATACAGGGGATGCAGATTAGGATGCCCGGCATTTCTTCCGGCCACAAGCGTATGTCCCTGCTGATACGGTTTTTCCGGAGATTCAGGAATGGTAAACTGATGTATATGCAGTCCGTTCAGCAAAGGACCGCATGCCCGGAACCAGTCCATCAGAGAATATTGACTGCTGTAAGGCCAGTTGGAATAAGCGTGTCCCAGATCAAAATGGCATCCTATCAGTTGTGAACTGCATTTTTCCCGCAATGTGTTTACCACATGCAGGAGTTCATCCGGCACAAAGCCTATCGGGCGGCTTTCATCCGCCCTGTAATGGCTTTTCATGTGCATGTTTTCTATTCCCACGCTTATGCCGGCTTCCAGCATGGGCTTCAGCAGTTCCCCGCAAAAATCCAACATTCCATCAAGCTTCTTGCCTGCGTCTCCAACGGAGCAAAGAGGAGAATGTATGGTAATTCTGTCTGCCCGGACTGACATGGCGATATCAGAATATTTGCGGAACATCTCCACCATTCCGGCATCACTGCAATCTGGAAAGACCGGGAAATGCAAAGAAAGACAGCGCCCACCTGCATTACGCCATTGTTCTGCCTGCTCAATCAGATTTTGCAGTGGAATATCCCTGATTACTCCGTAGTTCCATTCCACCACCGGCACTTTCCTCTCTACACATTCCTGCATTTGCGCAATATGCTCCCTTTTCAGGGACACGCCGAGGTTTTGCAGAAACTCATTTCTTTCCGAGCAGTTCCATTCAGGAAAGATATCCGGCCACTTTGGACTCTGCCGCGTCAGGTGCATGGCTTCGCCGAATACCGGAACATGCACCTGCATTTCAGGTGCAATTTTGGCAAGCCTGTCTTTTATCATATTGGCATTGCGATGGGTCCACATCTTAGAAGGTTCCCTGTTTACTTCATAAAGATGGTTCAATATAAGATTGCTGCATTTTCTTTTTGCAAAAAAACGGCTGAAATCCTCCAACTGCGGGAAATTATCCCCCTGAGAATCGTATCTGCCGAGAAAAACATGCCCGAATGTATAATCCACTTCTCCGTCCGGCACTGGCAGGTTCGGATCCCTCACATCTGCCGGGAAGAAAAGTTTCACACCATCCGGCAGTTCCACATCATACGCACAGGAGCTTATACCCGGAGTTCCCGGTTCATTGTGATATCCGCTCAAAGCAGTGATTCTGACACCGGAAATCTCTATTGTCTCATTGTCTCCAAGTAGAACTGTATTCTCCCGTGGGCCTCTGAACCCGTCAAAAAACACCTCTGCAAAGCGTTCAGATACTATCCATTTGACGGGACTTCCCACGCAGAGCTCCACCCATTCCCTCTGACAGTGGTCTAAGTGAAGATGTGTTAAAAGCACAAATGAAATCTTTTTCCGTATCAATTTTGCCAAATCATAAAGTTCCTCTTCATCTGCGCTCCTGTAATTGAAGGCAGGATCCATCATCCAGAAACAATCCGCTCCCGTGGAAAAAATGTAACTGGAAGAATTAGGAAATCGCACAACAGTATGATCCGGTTCGGCAGTCCGCTCCAGAAAGGAAAGAATGTCCCGCCATCTGTCAAATTGAGTTTCGCGGATTTTCCCGCATAATGCATCAAGCTTATCGTTATGTTCCATTCAGAAACCTCCCCAACAAGAACTGATTGACCAAAACTCTCCATTCTCTCAAACAATACAATGTCACATACTTTTCCGCAAACAAGTAAGGTAATTTTAAATCAACTCACCTGCACCGGCAGATAAAAAAACTGCCGATATACCAGCCTCACCGCTGATATTTTATGAGACAGCAGTAATGAAAAAACGCCTGCAAGTATTATATTTCAATAATTTTTGAAATTACCTCTACCGCATTTACAATTCACACCCCACACAAGGCAAAAAAATGCTCGGAAGCAAAGATTTAATTGCGCAGCTCAAAAAAGGTGCATTGACTCAAATTCAGCTTGACGGCAAATACCACAGGCTGAACGAAAGCCGGAACTTTCAATGCAACGACAACGGCTGCTCCGGCATTGCAGGAGATATATTGAAATTCAGCCTCAATGTGGAGGATGTACCGGAGGGCGCTGTATGCTCTTTCACATTCTCATCCGACGGCAGCGCAGAACTCGGAGACATAATTCTGCTGGAATGGCATGAAACATCAGCAGGCACGGTGGGAAGAAGCGTCTACGGCTTTGCAGACACACTGGATAACCAGT
>JAZURH010000083.1:0-20400 GCA_045606125.1 Lentisphaeria bacterium
AAGCGGTCTTAGGAAGACAACAGCAAGCAGCAACTCCTTGGCTCACAGAACGACATGGCTACGATCCGACTTGGCAGACGCGCTGCGTTCAGGTCGCAGTGAACTTTAGTTCGTGGGGGTTCAAATCCCTTCTCCGGTACCATGGGTGTGTTCAGCCTCAAGATGCGCAATGTGTCTTGAGGTTTTTTTATGGATATGTATTTTGGGATAATTTCAAAACTATCATTGAAATGTGCATCGGTATGAGAATATTGGCGTCGGCAGTGCTTCTCGCCGCATGAAAGTGGGGCTTTGAACCGTTGCCTTAGCCATTGTGCCCATTTCATTGAGCATTTTGCGCTATTTTTTTGAAATTATCTCTATTGTAAAATACGCTATGGCGTGATACATTTTTTCCCCTGATTTTCATTTCATTTTCAACTGTAATCAATGGAGAAATACAAATGCCGGAAAAAATGGCAAAAATGGATAATACCGTAGAATACAAGGAGCAGGTGGCAAAGTTTAAGAAGGATTATTCCCATAATCTGCGCTATGCCCTTATGACTGCGGACGGTGAGGCAACCCCTCTTATGAACTATACTGCTGTATCGCTTGCCATACGGGACAGAATCGTTGATGTATGGCAGAAGACCAGAGCAAACTATTCAAGGACAAACCAGAGGCAGGTATATTATCTTTCACTGGAGTTTCTCATAGGAAGGCTTCTTGCAAATAATGTGATAAACCTGGGTCTGGAGAATGTCTGCCATGACGCGATGAAGGACATGCAGTATACATGGGAGGACACCAGGGATTATGAACTGGATGCGGGACTCGGCAACGGAGGTCTTGGCAGGCTGGCAGCCTGTTTCCTTGATTCGCTGGCTACCATGAATCTGCCCAGCATTGGCTATGGATTGCGCTATGACTATGGTATTTTCAGGCAGAAGATCGTCAATGGCGCCCAGGTCGAAGAGCCGGACAACTGGTTGCGGGATGGATATCCATGGGAGTTCCGGCGCCCTGAACGGGAAGTGTATGTGCAGTTTGGCGGGGAAGTCAAGGTCGTGGAAAACAATGGCCGAACCGAGTGGCGCTGGCTTCCAAGAGAAAGAGTAAAGGGTGTTCCCTATGATGTTCCTGTGGTCGGCTATGGAGCCAAGACGGTCAATACACTTTGCCTTTGGGCTGCATACACGGATAATGATTTCAATCTGGCGGATTTTAACAAGGGTTCCTATGTGGACGCAGTGCAGTCCAAAGTCACTGCTGAGAACCTTACAAAGGTGCTTTATCCTAATGACAACATTGACCAGGGCAAGGAGCTTCGTCTGCGTCAGCAGTATTTCTTTGTAGCCTGCACGGTCAAGGATGTGTTCCGTCGGCATATTTCCCGCGGCAATTCCTGGCGCCAGCTTCCTGAAAAGGTATTTTTCCAGCTCAATGACACCCATCCCACGCTGGTTATTCCGGAGGTCATGAGGGTGCTTGTGGATGAAGAGAATCTGGACTGGGATGAAGCCTGGAACATAACTGTTTCCTGTGTCGGGTATACTAATCATACGATTCTTCCTGAAGCGCTTGAAAAATGGACCGTGTCCAGATTCTCCAGACTTCTTCCCCGTCACATGCAGATAATCTATGAGATCAACGGCCGTTTCCTCAAACTTGTTTCATATCGCTATCCCGGAGATATGGCTCGCCTGGGCCGTATGAGCATCATAGAGGAAATGCCGGTCAAGGCAGTCCGCATGGCTCATCTTGCTCTGGTCGGCTGCCGCAAGATCAACGGTGTTGCCGAGATACATTCGGAAATATTGCGCACCAATATATTCCGTGATTTTTCCGAGCTCTGGCCGGAGAAGTTCTGCAATGTGACCAATGGAATCACCCAGAGACGCTGGCTGCTGAATGCCAATCCGGGTCTTGCAGAGCTTATCACCGAATACATAGGCGACGGCTGGATAACTGATCTCTGCGAACTCAGAAAACTGGAGCAGTTCCAGGATGACCGGGATTTTATGTCGCGGTTTATCAGCATAAAGAAAAACAACAAGCGGAGGCTTGCCGAACTTATAAGCAAGACACTCAATACGGATGTGGATCCGGACAGTATCTTTGATGTACAGATAAAGAGGCTTCATGAGTACAAGCGCCAGCTTCTGCTTGTGCTGTATGTGATCATGCTTTACAACCGCATTATTGACGATCCGGATATCGAGATGCAGCCCCGCACAATTATTTTCTCCGGCAAGGCGGCACCCGGATATGCCACGGCAAAGCTTGTCATACGCCTGATACATGCTGTTGCTGAGGCAGTGAACTCCAATCCGGATGTGCGTCGCAGGCTTCGTGTTGTATTTTTGCCTGACTACCGTGTCAGTCTGGCTGAGAGCATAATACCCGCCGCTGATGTAAGCGAGCAGATATCCCTTGCGGGTACTGAGGCTTCCGGAACCGGAAATATGAAACTCATGCTCAACGGTGCGATTACTCTCGGAACTATGGATGGCGCAAATGTGGAAATATACCAGGAGGCAGGAGCTGAAAATATCTTCATTTTCGGTATGAATGCAAAAGAGGTCGAAGCCCGCCGTTCCACATATTCACCTGTGGATGTTTGCTGCAGGGATAAGGAGATACAGCGGGTTCTGGATACCATAAAGAACAATGTGTTCAGTGTTCTTGCTCCCGGAACATTTGACGGCCTGGTAAAGACTCTGCTTGATTTTGGAGATTATTATATGCTTCTGGCTGACTTGAGGAGCTATGCAGATACTCAGGACAAGGTGGCGGAACTTTACGGCAAGCCTGAAGAATGGTACAGGAAGTCGCTTATGAATGTTGCCCGCGCCGGAAAGTTCACTACGGACCGTACAATACAGGAATATTGTGACAAGGTCTGGGATCTGAAAACATGGTGCTGAACAGGAGGACATTTCAATGGCAGTAGGCAGACCCTGCATATTCATAGACCGGGATGATACGCTTATCTACGATGTGCCGTATCTTAATGATCCCGAAAGAGTGGAATTGACCCCAGGTGCGGCGGAGACTCTTGCGGCATTGAAGAAAATCGGTTTTCTGGTTATCGTGGTTACAAATCAGTCCGGCATAGGCAGGGGCATTTTGACCGTTGAACAAATGGAAGCAGTAAATGCCAGAGTTCTGGAGAAATTGTCCGTGAAGGAAGCCAGCGTAGATAAGATATTCTTCTGCCCGCACAGGCCCGATGAAGGATGTTCCTGCCGCAAGCCTGGAACGGGCATGCTTGAGCAGGCATGCAGTGAGTTTGACATAGATCTGTCCCGTTCCGCTGTTGTAGGGGACTCGTCAGCGGACATTGGCATGGGAAAGGCTTTTGGCGTAAAAACAGTGCAGGTCAGGCTGCCCGGAAAAAACAAGGCGGATGCCGGAGCGGATATTGCAGTAGAAAGTCTGCCGGAAGCATTGGATTTTCTCAAGGTGCTTTTTTGAACACAGGATTCAGTTAATAAGAATATGATAGATCTTCATTGCCATACAACTGCGTCGGACGGTGTCACTTTGCCTGAGGAATTGCCGCGACTGGCGGAAAGCATGGGACTCTCTGCAGTTGCGATTACTGATCATGATACAGTAGAAGGAGTGGAGGCCTTTTTAAGCAGCCCCTGCATTTCTCTGGTGCCCGGACTGGAATTGTCCTCTGTCTGTGAAAAGGACAAATGTCATATAGTTGGACTTTTCATTGATCACAGGTCGGAGGAATTGCTTGAAACTCTGCAGCAGCTTCAGGTATGGCGTCGTGAACGCAATCAGATGATGGCGCACCGGCTGACTGAAATTGGCATTCCGGTTGACATTGAGGAAGTTGAGGCACTTGCCGAAGGTGTGGCAGGGCGTCCTCATTTTGCCGAGGTCCTTGTTGCCAGGGGTGTCTGCGGCAATTTGAACGAGGCATTTAAAAAGTATCTGGGGGACGGAGCAGCTGCCTATGTTCCAAAGAAGTCCCTTGAAGCGGCGGATGCAATCCGGGCAATACACAGAGCAGGTGGTCTTGCAGTATGGGCCCATCCCATGGCGCGAAGCAACATGACAAATGCAAGGTTCAGCCGCATGCTTGATGCACTTTTTCATGCAGGTATTGACGGTGTGGAGGCCTATTATCCGGACCATACGGCCACAAAGAAGCTTACAGTTCTCAGGGAAGTTGAAATGCGTGGTCTTCTTGCCAGCGGTGGAAGTGATTATCATGGCGGCGGCAGGCATACAGGCATCATGCCCGGGACTTTTGCAAATGGCGGTCCTCTGGGAATACCGGATGATGTATTGTACAAAATGGAAGACAGGCTTGGCAGAGGGGGCTGACGTATCATGAATACAAGCGATGATACAATATGCGCCATAGCCACAGCCGTAGGCGGCGCAGTTGCAATAGTGCGTATTTCAGGCAATGACGCATATTCCCTGGCATCATCATGCTGGAAGGGGACTGTTCCTTTGGAAAAACTGCCTGCCCGGGTTATGTACCTTGGGGCATTTTCTGGTGAACATGGTGTCATTGATCCATCCTGTATTGCAGTCAGGATGCCGGGTCCTCATAGCTACACCGGCGAGGATGTGCTGGAATTCCATTGCCATGGCGGCGCAGTATGTACCCGGGCAATTCTCCGTGAACTTCTTGCCAGGGGAATACGGCATGCGGAGCCGGGGGAATTTTCCCGGCGCGCTTTTATGAATGGAAAGATGGACCTTACGCAGGCGGAGGCCGTCTCGGATATGATCACGGCCGGCAGTGATGCGGCGTTGAGACTTGCCGGGCAGCAGCTTTCCGGTGAAATGGGCAGGAGGATATCCGCCGTCGAGGATGCATTGAATGACATTCTGGCAGAGGTGGAATCGTTTCTTGATTTCCCGGAAGAGGAAATAGACTGGAAACCGGCTGAAAACATCGCAGCGGCGCTTGAAAAACAGCTTGCAGTAGTGGACAGACTGGCGGCCAGCAGGGATGAGGGCGAAATAATGAGGGGAGGCGTCTCCCTTATAATAGCTGGCCCGCCAAATGCCGGAAAATCAAGTTTACTTAATCAAATGCTTGGCAGGGACAGGGCGATAGTTTCTGATATACCCGGTACCACCAGGGACACCATAGAGGCTTCTGTTCAGTTCAGGGGAATACCGTTCAAGCTGATGGACACGGCAGGAGTACATGATTCCGCTGCAGATTCAGTTGAAGCGGATGGCATCGCCCGCACTGAAGCCGCCGCCGCAGATGCAGATCTTGTAATATGGATGTCAGATATAAGGGAACCGGTTGAATGGCCGGGCTGGAACATACGCGGTAAGGTGCTTTGCGTATACAACAAGGCGGATATCAGTGAAGTAAATCGGGAAGGTGTATGTATAAGCGCATTGACAGGGGAGGGCATGGAGGCTCTCTATTCTGCAATGGAAGAAGCTGTTCTCGGAAGAAAGGCCGGTGGAGACGGGGATATTGCCGTGGCAGCAAGGCATGCTGCGCTTTTGACGGAGGCGGCAGGCGCTATAAGGACTGCCATACCGCATATCCTGCTTGAGACCTGGGAACTTGGAGCCATAGAGCTGCGCAATGCAATCAGTGCCCTTGGCCAAATCACCGGAAAAACAGTGGTGCCTGATGTGCTGGATACCATCTTTTCCAAGTTCTGCATAGGAAAATAGGATTACCCCGCAACAGTCTCTGATTTATGATCTTGGATGGAACTTTCTGTGGACCTGTTCCAGGCGTGTAAAGTCCGTGTGCATATATATTTGCGTAGTGGCTATGCTGGAATGTCCCAGAAGTTCCTGTATGACACGCAGGTCGGCGCCGTTGTTCAGCAGATGGGTGGCAAAAGAATGTCTCAGCAGGTGGGGATAGATGTTTTTTGTGATTCCGCTTGCCGCTGCTGCCTTTTTAACGATTTCCCATATTTCGCACCGATTGAGGGGCCTGCCGCTTTTTGACAGGAAGAAATGCACGCCTTTTTCAGTCTTATCCAGCTTGGACCTTGCGCTTTCGATGTAGAGCGACATTGCTTTCCAGGCGCTGTTACCGAAAGGAACCGAGCGTTCATTGTCCCGTTTGCCTATGACTCTGATGACCGCCCGGTTGAAATCCACGCCGTCCATTTTCAGATTGCAGATTTCTGAAGCACGCAGCCCTGAAGCGTACAGCAGCTCCAGTATGGCAGCGTTTCTGGTGGAAATGGCATTTTTGCCATCGCAGGATTTCAGCAGCCTGTCCACTTCGTCTATACTTAGAAAATCCGGTATGATGCGCCACAGTCTTGGACTTTCCATTATCTCGGTTATGTTGCTGTCCAGTATTTTTTCCAGGCAGAGATATCTGAAAAATACCTTGATCGCTACAAGTCTGCGTGCGACAGAAGCAGCCTCATGACCGCTGGCATGGAAATCCTCAAGCCCGTCAAGTATTATGTCCCTTGTGACATCGGCAGGGGATGTTATGCCGGCTTCTTCAAAAAAGGAAGTGACTGCCTCCATGTCATGCATGTAGGCATAGATGGTCTCCCTGGCAAGCCCCCGTTCCATCAGCAGGTATGCCCTGAAATCCTCAAGAAGAAGTTTCCAGCTTTTTATTTTCAAATGCAGAGCCCCCCGTCAACTTCTATGGTATGTCCCGTGATATAGGAGGCTTCATCGCTTGCAAGGAATGCCACAGCCGCGGCTATGTCTTCTGGTTTTCCTACGCGGGCCATCGGAATCGCATTGAGCATGGCTTCCTTTGCCGCATCGGGAAGAACGGCGGTCATGTCAGTGTCCACCATGCCCGGGGCGACCACATTTACTGTTATGTTTCTTGAGGCTATCTCCTTGGCAAGTGATTTACTGAAGCCTATAATGCCGGCCTTTGCCGCAGCGTAGTTTGTCTGTCCGGGATTGCCGAATATGCCTACCACGGATGAAATGTTTATTATGCGGCCGCAGCGTGCCTTCATCATGGGGCGTATTGCCGCCTTGCACATGTTGAACACACTTTTCAGATTGGTCTGAAGAACGGCGTCCCAGTCTTCTTCTTTCATGCGCATGAGGAGATTGTCCCTGGTAATACCTGCGTTGTTTACAAGTATGTCGATTTGTCCGAATCTTTGCATGCATGCGTCCACTGCTTCTTCAGCAGTTGCCATGAGGGCCACATCTCCGGCGATGGCTGCAGTTGCCGTGCCGTATTCTTCTGCAATGGATTTTGCGGCTGCATCCGCAGTTTCCATGCTTCTGCCCACAATAACCACATTTGCGCCTTCTGCGGCCAGTCTGCCTGCTATTGCCAGTCCTATGCCTCTTGTTCCGCCTGTTACCAAAGCTGTTTTACCTGCAAATCTATTCATAGCCGTCTCCTTAAACTCTGAAGAGTGCGCCAAGTTTTTTGCCAAGTACCGCCGATGCCGTCAGCATGGAGGCACCCAGGAACACCATAGTCCATAATCCAAGTGCCGAGGCTAATGCCTGCCCCTGACCAAGAAGTGATGATAATTCAAAAATTGCCTTTGTGATGGGGAAATATGCCGCTTTTTGCGCCAGTATCATGGAGTCAGATACCTCAAGCATTGAGAAACTGAATGCAAGTATGCCTCCGGCTATCAGGTTCGCGGTTATGAGAGGGGCGGTTATGCGCCTGAATACTGTAATTGGCGGGGCGCCGAGGCTTGCGGCTGCCTCTTCATAGCTGACAGAGGTCTGCTGCAGTCCTGCAACTGCGGAGCGGACCACATAGGGCAGACGACGCACTGCGTAGGACACTACAAGAAGAATGGTGGGATTCTGTATCGGGTCGAAGCAGTTGAATATCTCTCCTTTCTGGGACAGGGCGAGATAGCCGAATGCCAGGACCAGTCCCGGAACTGCCAGCGGCAGCATGACAAGACAATCAAGCAGCCATGCAAATTTGCTTTTGCTGCGTACTATTGTCACTGCTGAACTTATTCCAAGAATTATGGCCACGCTGACTGCCAGCAGGGCATATTTCAAGCTGTTTATTATGCTGGGAACTGTAAGCCCATGGCCGACGGCCGCTTCAAGATGCTCTGTTGTCAATCCATTTGGGAATATGCTGTTGTACCAGCTTTTGCCAACGGCCAGTCCCATTACACCCAGATGGGGCAGCAGACAGAATATTCCGACTCCCGCGAACAGGGCGATAACTGCGGCCTGTGAAAGACCGCCCAGCTTCTTCTGGCCGGATGCTCTTCCGGCTTTTGTGAGCATTGCATGTCCTCCTCTGCCGAAAGTGAATTTGGCAACCGTGTAAATGATCACGGAAAATGTCATGACTACCGCCACAAGGGCGTAGGGCATGGGGTTTTTGCCTAATTCGTTCAAGCCGGAATATATCTGGACTGCCGTGCAGCGTCCATAGTTGAACATAAGCGGCGTGCCAAGTTCCGTGAAGGACCAGATGAATACCAGCGAGGCGCCTGCGAAGATTCCAGGCATAACCAGGGGAAGTGTTATTTTGCGGAAACGCTTGAAACCTGTGCAGCCGAAATCCTGTGCTGCTTCAAGGAGCATGGGATCCACATTGGCAAATGCTGCTGCAATGTTAAGATATAAAATTGGAAACAGGTGCAGGGATTCAAGGAGCACAACTCCGAAAAAGCCGCCGGCGAACCAGTCCGGTCCGCTGTTGGCGGCAAAGAAACCCAGCTTTGACAGAAGCATATTGAGAGCTCCGCAACGTCCGAAAATGCACTGCATGCCAAGTGCACCTACAAATGGTGCCAGTATCATTGGCAGAAGAAGCGCTCCTGTCAGAAGCTTCTTTCCTCTGAAGTCATAACGGTCCGACAGCCATGCCAGGGGCATTGCTATCAGTGTGGAAAGTATAGTGGTGCAGACTGCTATGAGAAATGAGTTAACCAGTCCCTGCATGTAAACCGGATTGTGGAATACCTCCAGTACATAGAACATGGTGAAATTGCCTGCATTGTCACTGAATCCCCCTTTCATTACCCTGAATATGGGCAGGAAGAAAAACAAAGCGAAAAACATCACGAGAATGACATTCATTCCCATGCGCAGTATTGCCCTGGTTGTTTTCATTTGTCAGTCTGTTCTTGTTTTGTATCCATTCACTGGAGTTTTTTCAGCCCTCTGCAATGGCGCACGCGCATGCGTATTTGTTTTCGTGTGAAATGGTGATGTGTATCTGTTGTATGCCCAGAGAGGCTGCTGTTCTTGCCGCATTGCCTGACAGCTGCACAGACGGTGCGCCGCTGTCATTGTTGGTTATGCAGATATCATGCCATTCGCATTCGGCTCCGAATCCGGTCCCCAGTGCTTTTGCCACTGCTTCTTTGGCGGCCCATCTACCTGCGCAGGACTGCAGCCGCTGCTGTCCTGAAGGCAGGCATTCGATTTCCTGCCGTGTCAGGTAATGCTCCAGAAAGGCGTCACCGTATTTATCGATGGAGCTTTTCAGCCTTTCAATTTCAACGATGTCAATTCCAGTTCCCTTAATCATGCCGGTTTTACCGTTCCTCGTGGTTGGAGATCCATTCTTTTGCCTTTTCCTTGTAGGCTTCGGCCTTTTCACTGTCAGACATTTCTCTGATATACTTTTCAAAAAGTCCGAAGAACACGCTGTGGAATGTATAAAGATTCGTCATGCGTTCTTCGAATATGCCCAGCGGGTCCATTGCCTCTCCTTCCGGAAGTTTCAATCCGCGGAAGGTGAATTCATTTGCATCCAGCACGCATGACCATTCTATATTCTGGTCCTGGGCCAGTATGAATTTGGCTGATTTGAGCTTTTTTCCCACCATCAGCGCTGCTTTTGCCTCTGCGCTGATGGTGGGCGTGCCTTTGCGCACCACGCTTTCAAAGGCACCGGCGCCTTCTGCGATGAATGCCAGGGGGCCGTCTATCATAAGGGCGAAGGAGCCCAGTTTGCTCTGGGGCAGCATTCCCCCTCTTGCTTCCTGGTAGTACCACAGCCATGTAAGGAAATTTTCGCCGAGAGTGCCGTTTCCTTCGCCGTCTTTCTGATCCAGTGCAGGTGAAATGCACAGAGACGGTATGTTTCCGCTGTCCATACCGAAAAGGACTTCCGCCGCCACATCCGGAGTCAGAGGGATGGGTTCAAATCCGATTGTCTTTACGAACCATGCTGCAAATATTTCAAAGGCATGCTGTGATACTGCTGTTGTAAAAAGCAGGTTTTCCGCCGTGTCTATCACGCAGTATGTTCCTGCCAGCTGGGGAGGCATCTGCGGCAGTAGATGCTTACGCACCTCCTCTTTTATTGCCTTGCGATCCTTTTTGGAAAGATGTTCAGCACCGCTTTCCGCCATTTTGCTCAATTCAGCAATGCGGCATTCAGCCGTAAGCAGTGAAGCTGGTATCTTGCGTTCCGCCTGCCTGAGACACAGGTGGTAGTATCCATTGAACTTTATTGAGTCCTCTGTTATGTTCGTATCAAGCATGTGGCGCGGAGTCACCCAGCCCCACTGTGGTTCGTCCATTACGCTGTCAAGCGTGCCTGCCGCATTGGCGGCAAAGCGTTCCACCGTGTCCTGGGGCATGGCTTCCGGCAGCTTGCAAATGCGAAAAGTTATGTTTCCCTGATCAAATGCCATATTTAATCCTCCTTCAGTCTCTGTGTTTGCTCATGTCTATTTTTGCCTCTTCCCAGAATAGCTTGTCTTCCACCGGCTTGTTGTCTATTTCCCAGAAGTGGTTCATTGTATCTTCTATGGGAAGGGGAGCGGAGTTCACATCGTCAAGATATGCCTTCAGGTTTTTCATTGAGATCGCCCTGTCAGTTTCGCAAGGTGCGGCAAGGAGCCATTCCAGTAAACTGCGCACGACTGGATTGTCCGTACGGTACATGTTGAATGTACAAATGGTCAGCAGGCCCTTTCCGACGTTTCCGACGCGTATTGAGAAAAGGTGTGAGAAGTTGCGCAGTGTATCATCTGGCAGAAAATCCTTGATCTTGAAGATAAGCCCTTTCATGCGGTCTCTCACCGGCTTGTCTATGCCGCATATGATTTCATTGACCCTTTCCGGGAAGTGGTCCAGATTGATCTTGCATCCTGCTTCAAGCAGAGGCTGCATGTTGATGTCAAAGTATCTGTTTGATGCCAGGGCTTTTCTGAGTGATTCGCTGTATATGATGCCTCCCAGGTTTGAGCCTCTGTCCCAGATGCAGGGCTTGAAGCGTTCAAGGGTTGCGGGCAGCTGCCATTTGTTGCGCGGGGCATCCTTGGAGTAGAACAGTATAACATTCTTGCCTGTTTCCAGGTCGCGCATAACAGCTTCGTCCAGTGCGTCAGTCACAACAGTATTGCTTTCCGGATCATTGGCAACCGGAAGGTCGAGGGAATGCAGTCTGCGCATTGCGCTTCCGCAGCATGATATTTCAGGATACAGCCACAGCAGCCACTGATTGGTGAAAGTGCGGTTGTCAGTCGTGAAAATTGCCTTCAGTACGGCGCAGCGTGCCGCCTTTGCCTGTTTGGGGGTCAATGTAAGTTTGACAAGAGTCTGGAATCCGCCCGGCAGGCGGAAATCGCTGCCCGAGTACACGCATTCCCCGTCAAGCAGTACTTCCAGTCTTCCCATGATCTCCGGCTCAGGCAGAAAATCTGATACAGCGATTTCCACATCAATGGGTGTACCATAGCAGAAAGCCTCGTCCTTCATGGCGGCAAGCAGGGCAAAATCGTCGTTGAACTGTTTCATCCACGCCGGGTCTATGTACTTGTCATCGTCAAAGCAGTCGATAATGCCGTTTTTGTTTTCATACTTCAGGCAGTCCGACAGCTGAAGCATTTCAAATCCGCGCAGGTGGGAGAAACGCAGTTTTTCCAGGAAGATTTTATATGATAGCTTTTTGAACTGCCTTGAGCCCGCGATATAGTCCGGCATCTTCTTTTCAAGTCCCTTCTGTCTGATGAGAGCGGGAAGTTCTGTCATGAAGCGGGGCTTTGTGATTTTGTTTGCCTCCAGATATTCCCTGCCTGCCTTTTCTGCAAAGTCATCAAATTTTTTTGCCAGTGCGTCATAGTCCGGTATGTCGATGTAATGCAGTGCTTCATGTGAGAGGGTGGGGCGTGCCGGAGTTGCGACCCTGTATGCGGTCACTGTACAACTTTCCGTGTCCCGTGAATCATTCAGAGGTGCATCGTATGCGGAGCCGTTCATTCTCCAGGGTGCATCGCTTTCAAACATGCCGGCATGATGCTTGAAAGGGAAGAAGTATGCAATGTGCTGGCAGTATACATCTGCTGTGTCCCTGTCATATTCCCCCCAGCCGGAATTGTCCATTATCAGTTTGTTTGGTGCCAGTGCCCGTCCTTCGTCATACATTGCCCTGACTTCCTTGAAATGTCCGGAATTGTGCATTTCATTTCCTATGCAGAATATTGCGACTGAAGGGTGATTTCTGAACTTTAGTATGCTTTCTCTCCAGGCTGTATTGTTCATGGAAAGATTCTTTTTGTTTCCATGTTCGTCATAATCGTATGCAAAGCCGATTTCCAGATGGATCAGCAATCCCAGTTCATCTGCTGCATTTACAAATTCTTCTGTTGGGATGGTGCTGTGGAAACGAACCAGGTTGAATCCGTATTTTTTTGCCTGTGAAATGTTTTTCAGTGCCGCGTCCCTGATTGTCCCGCCTGTCATGTTTGGATGGTCGTGGGCGGTTATTCCCCGTATGTATCCCCGAAGATATACCGGTGAACCATTGAGAAGCAGTTCCTTGTTCTGAAATGGGCGGAGCTCGCAGTATCCGAAGCGGAGTCCGCTTTCAGCAAGTGTGTATAGAACGGGTGTTTCCGGGGACCAGGGCATGAGATTGCCTCCGGCCAGCATATATTTCCAGGCGCCGTTCTCTTCTGTTTCAGAAAGAACAGGGCAGTTGACCTGTTGACCGCTTTTGTTAAGTATGGTCAGTGAATCCATTTTGCTGTCGCTTTCTATGAACAGCAGACCTGATGTTACCTTGCTGTATATAAACATTTTTTTCCCTTTGCTTACTGCCACTGCAGGAACAGTTTTTCCTTTCCGTTAAACAGAGTGCTGTCCGGTGTTATTATCCAGGAGACTGTGTCCTGTCTTATTTTATTGCCGTTTGTGGCCGTTATGTTTTCAGGAGCGATAACAGTAAGAGAAAGTGCAAGTCCCGGGCAGAGTTTTTCAATAGTGGCTTTCATGGTATCATGCCAGGTGATCTCAGGGAGTATGATTTCCATGCGCTTGTCAGTCCTGACAAATCCACCCAGGGCAATAAGTTCATTTGGCGTTCCCCTTCTTGCCAGTACTATTATCTGCACCGTTGTCTTATCCCCTTTTACAGTTTTTTTGTACTGCCTGAGTTCCAATCCGTTCCGGGTGCAGAATGTTTCCATGCTTTTTTCATTCAGAAAATCCAAATGTGAACTTTCCGCTCCGTTTGCCGGCATTGATTTGGAAAGACCGATTTTTATTGCTTCTTCATATATGGACTGATATGTGTAAACATAGCTGGCAAGAACGGAGCCATCTTTGTTCAGACGGACGGTTTGTTCAAATGTAAGGCAGCCTGCCAGAAGAAGCAGAATGGGAATAAGTATCAGATTTTTCATTTAAGTGCTTCCAGCTGCTTGGATGAATGTTCAAGTATTTGTGAATGTAGGCTGTTTCCTGAAGCGTCCATTGTGACTACCACGGGAAAATCTTCAACTTCAAATTGCCAGATCGCCTCGGGGGCACCGAATTCTTCAAGAAAATGCACGGCACTTACCCGCTTGACTGCATTTGCAAGTATCTGCGCTGCGCCGCCGACCGCATGGAGGTAGACACAGCCGAATGTGCGGCAGGCAGCTAAAGTGGAGGAACCCATGCCGCCTTTTCCTATTATGGCACGAATTCCGTAATTTTCAATCACATGTGCCTCGTATGGTTCCTCTCTTGATGAAGTAGTTGGACCGGCCGCTGTTACTTTCCATTCACCATCCTGCTGGACTATGACCGGACCGCAGTGGTAGAGTACACCGCCATTGAAGTCGGGAAGGCGTTTCCTGTCAGGTGAACCGGCCATATACTTGTGCGCTGCGTCCCTGGCTGTGAATATGGTCCCGCTCAGCAGGACTGTGTCCCCTAACTTGAGAGAACGTATGCTGTCCTCCGACAATGGAGTCTGCAGTTTGACAGTTGACATGGTTGCCTCGATATAAATGTATGTGTGCCCACAGCGACGGCAGTTTTTTTCTGCAGATGCAATTAAAAAGCCGGCGACGCGTTTTCACGCATGATCGCCGGCTTTTTAAAGAACTGCAATGCTGTTTTATCAGCGAGCGTAGAATTCGATAACCTTGGTGATTTCGATGTTGTTGTTGATGTCTTCCGGCTTCGGCATGTCATCAAGAACAGTGAACTTGCAGTCGCCTGCTTCGCGCTGGAAGTAGACAGGTGCGATGGCGTCATTGCCCTTTGCGATCTCTGCGATCACGGGTGAGCGCTGGGGATCAATGCTGACGACCTGACCTTTCTTCAGGCGGTAGCCGCCACGGTCAACAATCTTGCCGTCCACCAGGATATGGCGGTGTGAAACGACCTGGCGTGCTGCGAAGATTGTGGGTGCCAGACCGGCGCGATAAACTGCTGAGCAGAGGCGCATTTCAAGGTTGGCAAGAAGCTTGTCACCGGTGATTCCTTCACCCTGGCGTGACTTTTCATAGAGGAAGCGGAGCTGGCGCTCGGACACATCATAGAATGTCCTCAGCTTCTGCTTTTCAATGAGGAGTTCGCCGTATGTTGAGAGTTTGCCGCGGCGCTTGGTGGGGCCGTGCTGACCTGCGGGATATGCCCTGTCCTTTGTCTGTTTTTCAGCACCGTTCTTGTCTGTGATGGTGCGGCTGTTGGTCGGGCAGTTGGCCTTGCCCCAGAGGCAGTAGCCGACTCTGCGGCACAGTGTGTGTTTCGGACCCCTGACGGAGGATTTCTTTGCGTCAGACATTGTAGTACCTTCCTTTTGTTTGTTCCAGGCAATCGTTAGATCGCCGATGCGCCGCGGTTTTAACTGTCACTTCCAGATTATCTATCAAAACCTGCCATCCACCCGGATGCTGGTTCCCTTTGCAGGGAGGAAGCTTTTCCGCGCTTTAAAAAAGTCCGCATAATTTAATGCCATTTTCCTGTTTTGCAATTTAAACAGTGTAAAATAGAGGAAAATGGCGTTGGAATCGGGCTTGGAGTTCAGGGCATTCTGTCAAATACCCGGACATAGTCCACGGTGAAAACATCTTTTCCTATAAGGTCATATGCCTGTTGTACCGCTTTACGCTCAGTTTTTCTGTATCCAACGACTTCAGTTGAGAGCATTATGAACTGGGGACGCCTGGAAATGTTTTCGCTGATGTGGCCCTTTTCTTCACCGTTTATGTAGATTGTGTAGCCGTTTTCATCCCAGAGAAGACCGAAACGGTGGAATTCTTCCAGGGACAGGCCGCTTGTCTTTCCTATTTTGATGCTTCTCAGGTCCACTCCGTAGCCTCCAGTGTGGGCATTGTACACTACTTCACCCGGGTCGAAGCATTCCATAATGTCCAGTTCCGTGCCGCTTTCAGCCGGGTCTATGGTGGTGCCGATAATGGGTGACTGGAGCCAGAATGCGCTCCACCAGGCCTTGGGATTCTGCTGCAGGCGGCAGCGGCATTCGTAATAGCCGTATGTGTGGGTGAAAAGATTCTGTTTCAGTTTTCCTATTTGCCACTGAAGATTGTCCCCGAAGACTGTTTTTTTAATGATAGGTTCATCCATCACATTGTATCCGGTCTGCAGCTGCGAGCAGACGGGGCGGCCGTTTTCTTCTACGATGGAGAAGACCGCGTTCCCCTTGCCGTCCAGAGTTACTCCCTTGTCAGTCCATGAAGGCCATTCATTGCCCATCATTGAAAGTCTGTAGTCCCATTTTGTGCGGTCCAGTTCAATGCCGTCAAATTCGTCGCTCCATACCATTTTCCAGTTTCCGTCCGGCAGCAGGCTGGGTTCGTGTCCTTCAATATTGAATTCGCGCATTTGGGGTTCCTGTTGGTTTGAATGTTTGTCAATTGCAATACTAAAAAAACGATGAAAACTATATGCAATAGAGTGTGATTTTCAACTTGTGATATTGGATATGTTCACAGCAGTTGCATATTTTTCTTTCTGGTTATTTTTACAGGCGATTTTATGCAGTGAGTTTTTTACAACATGGGAGTCATATACAGAGGCAAATAGGTGAAACCATCCTTTTCCATAAGGTCCAGGCAGTGAATTAAATATGGCTTATGTAATTGCTGCTTATATTTTTTGCAAAATTTTTTCAATGATGAAAATGTGTAATTTTTACCGGACTTTACTTCCAAGGGAGAATTTCACAAAATTCTGTTCTTTGACATATTCAGCTACGGCTTGAGGCATACCTCCTGTCAGAAGGTATTGCCGGAAATAATCCATAGCTTTACGATGCATCGTCTGCCCCAGTGTTTTTTGGGAAAGGAAAGATTCTCTTATCATTTGATTTTGGCTTTCCCGAGTTTATAATAGCAATTATAAATGGTGTTAATTTTTGAATAGAAGGAAATTGTTTTATGCGTTGGATTTTGTCGATTCTTCTTTTTATGTCGATTTCATTTGTCTGCGGATGCTTTACATTATCCAAGTCTTCAGATAAAAATACCTTTGTTCTTGCCACATTCAATATCAGGTATCCTGGAGACAAAACCCCGCATACCTGGAAGGAACGCAAGGATCGCTGCCTTTCTATCGTGAAAAAAAACGGGTTTGATATTTATGGCGTTCAGGAGGCATACCGTTATCAGTTGAACGATCTGGTGGAAGGAGACGAGTTTGCATTTATAGGAGGAGGAAGAGATGACTTCAAGGATAAAGGTGAGTTCTCTGCAATAATCTATAGAAAGGACCGTTTTGAACTGCTTAAGGGGGGGACTTTCGGGTTGTCGGAAAAGCCTGATGTGCCGGGATATAAGTCTTGGGGAACAGCATGTCCCAGAATTGCCACATGGGGATTGTTTCAGGACAGGTCCAGCGGCATAAAGTTCGTGTATTACAATACTCATCTTGACCATGTCAGCGCCCTTGCCCGTTCAAATGGAATAAAGCTGCTTGTTGAACATGCTGAAAAAAATGCCACAGGCTTTCCGCTGATTATCTCCGGTGATTTTAATGCCTCCCCGACTTCCGATACCTATGCGACCGCTGCAAAACTGCTGCTTGATGCAAAAAAAGTCTCTATGACGCCACATGAGGGACCGGAGCAGACTTTCCATAAATACGGCACAGTGGTGAGAGACTATCCCATAGATTACATTTTTGTGTCAAAGGACATAAAGGTGCTGTCCCATAAGACGGAGGACGCCCGTTTTGAGGAGGGATTTGCATCGGATCATTATCCGGTTGTGACAAAGCTGCTGCTTGATTGAGTAATGCGGTAATGTGTCTCAAAGAAAGGATTTAAATGGAAATGATATTGCTTTGAGAGGTATAGGATGGCAAAATGCTGGAAAAAGGGTTCTCTGCACTGTCATACAATGTGGTCGGATGGTCGGTCATTGCCTGAAGGTGTCATAAAGACTTATCAGGATAATGGGTATGATTTTGTTTGTCTTTCTGATCATAATATATTTCAGGATGATGAAAATATGTGGGAAAGAGTGGTTCCAGAGGAAGGTACCTGGCCGCCATACCTTTCAAAAGCCGAGTTTCTCAGGGTCAAGGAACTTCTGCCTGAAAACTGCCTGGAGTGTAAGGAACGCTCATACAAGACATACGTGCGTCTGAAGACCTTTGATGAACTGCGTCGCGAATGGGAAAAGAAAGGCCGTTTTCTGCTGATACCAGGCAACGAGATTACCACAGGCGGTGAAAGTTTCGGCATACCCGGCAGAATACATGCTCTGCATTACAATTGCTTCAATGTAAGGGCCACTCTGCCTATCCCCACAGGTGGAGATGCTCTTGAATTGACAAGGAAGGCTCTTGACCTTTACGAACCTCATGCCAATGAACACACATTTTTCATGCTTAATCATCCCTTTTATGTGATGTGGGATGCGGATCCACGCATTTTGATCGAATACCCGCAGATATGCTTCTTTGAAATCAACAATTCCGGAAACAAAAGAGTGCCGGAAGGCTGGATCTGCGACCGGGAAAAATATTGGGATTTTGTGCTTGCCCATCGTCTGGCAAAAGGGGCAGGACCAGTTTACGGCACATCCTCGGATGACGCTCACTACTACTGTCCTGATAAAGCGGGGCTCAGCGGATATTGCTGCACTGGTTTTGTTATGGTGCGCTGCGATGAAGATGAGTTCACTGTTGAAAATATAGTCAGAAGCATGAAGCAGGGCGATTTCTACAGCAGTACGGGAACGCTTTTGGAAGATGTTGTCTTCGACAATGAAAAGAAGACACTTTCAGTCAAAGTTCAGGAAGAGGAAGGCGTGGAATATGAAATATCCTTTGTTGTGACAGGAAAGGATTTCAGCAGGGAAATCGTCATGAGGGAATATCCCTTTGAGGAGGATCCTTCATTTTCACGCACATTCCCGGTAATACCTGATGATGTGGGGCTTACCGTAAAGACGGTACGGGGCAGCGAAGGCTCATACACTCTTCAGGATGATGACCTTTATGTGAGGGCTATCATTACATCAAGCAAGCCCGGAAAGCTGCCGGGAATAAATCTATATCCTGAATATGAAACAGCATGGACCCAGCCTTACATAGTAAAGTGAAACAATGAAAATAACCGCAATTAAGACTTTTATCTGCAATGCCTTCAGGACAAACTTCGTGTTTGTGAAGGTTGAAACCGATGCCGGCATACACGGATGGGGTGAGTCCACACTGGAGTACAGGGAACTTACAATCCAGGCCGCCATACATGACCTGGAAAGCTATCTTATAGGGAAGGATCCCCATAATATCGAGGCTTTCAGGCATGACTGCTACAGAGACGCCTACTGGCGCGGCGGACCGGTGCTGATGAGCGCTCTGGCTGGTGTTGAAATGGCTTTGTGGGACATCAAAGGAAAGGCGCTGAATGTGCCTGTGTACCAGCTGCTGGGAGGAAAGGTGAGGGACGCCGTCCCCGTTTATGTGAATGGCTGGTTTGCCCCTGCAAAGACACCGGACCAGTTTGCGGAAAAGGCGGTGGAGGTCCGGGAAAATCGCTATCCCGGATGCAAGTGGGATCCTTTCGGGAAGGCGTGGCAGCAGATCGGCAAAAACGAACTGAATCAGGCTATGGAATGCGTGGAAAAGGTCAGCGAGGCAGTTGGGGACGATGTGCATCTGCTTATAGAAGGCCATGGCAGATTTGATATTCCCACCGCCGTCAAGATAGGAAAGCGCCTGGAGGATTATGATATATTCTGGTTTGAGGAGCCCATCCCCCCGGATGACAATGCGGGAATGAGGGAAGTCAAGGAGCGCCTGAGAGTTCCCATTGCCGCCGGTGAAAGGCTTTATAACCGTTATGAATATCGGCAGTTCTTTGAGTTGAACTGCTCGGACTATATACAGCCCGATATTTCCCATGCCGGAGGCATTATGGAAATGCGCATGCTTGGCGCAGAAGCGGAAGCCAGGCATATCGGGTTCTGCCCCCATAACCCCTCGGGGCCTGTGGCGAATGCGGCTACGCTTCAATTGGCTGCCTGCGTTCCCAACTTTGTTATGCTGGAAATGATGATGACTGATGTTCCCTGGCGCGGTGATATATGCGATGAACAGCTTGTAATGAAAAACGGCTGCATGGTAATACCGGAACGCCCCGGACTGGGTATTGAACTCAATGAGGAGGAAATGCTGAAATATCCTTACATCAGGACAGAACTGCGCCATTACAAAGGGACTTTGACAGACATACGTCCGCCTGATGCCGTGAAATACTACAAAATGGAGAATGACTGATATGAATCGTTTTCAGGATAAAGTTGTTCTGGTGACAGGAGGCAACCGCAATACAGGCCTTGCCATTGTGGAAAAGTTCGTGGAGGAAGGCGCCAGAGTCTTCATGTGCGGTTCTACTCCGGAGTCCACTGCAAAAGGCGCGGCTTATTTTGAGGAGCATGGCTGCTCCGGCGTACGCAGTATTCCCTGCGATGTGTCGGATCCCGCCCAGGTGTCAAATTTGTTTGATATTATCGAAAAGGAAGCCGGGCGTCTGGATATACTTGTGAATAATGCCGCGCATCAGGGAATAGGCAAGCCATTTGTCGAGATGGATCCTGAATATGTGATGGAAGTTCTCGGCGTGAATGTCCGCGGCGGTTTTCAGGTCACACAGCAGGCTGTGAACCGTTTTTTCCTTAAGCAGGAGGAACGGGGTACTGTAGTTTTTCTTTCATCCAATACTGCCATGCGGGCAATACGGAACCGTACAGCCTATTGTGCCAGCAAGGG
>JAZURH010000084.1:0-2419 GCA_045606125.1 Lentisphaeria bacterium
TTGTCTTCCTAAGACCGCTTGGCCTCCGACTTAGTCATTTTATGTTTCCTCAAGACTGCTTTGACATGTATGATGAAAGACGCCGGGAGAATTGCTGCTGCAGTCGTGTAAGAATGCCCTGATGGCATTGAAAAAGTGAGATGAGAATGATAATTTTACGGGTATTCGGCTTGCGAAAAAAAAAAGGCGCTGTAAATTAAGGGGCATTGACACACGATGCGGGTGTAGCATAGTGGTAATGCTCCAGCCTTCCAAGCTGGCTAGGAGGGTTCGATTCCCTTCACCCGCTCCAAAACACTGCTATCACAGCGGGGCTTTCCGGCCTCCTCCTTCCGGAAGGTCCCGCTTATTTTTATGCAAAAAGCTTCCGTTTCAGCTGTTGTCGCCTCCGGTTTTCCGCCCGGGCTTATGCGTCTTGCCTATACCAGCGGATATGATGGGCAGGAAGATGAGGCGCTGTTTATCCCCCCAGTATCCGGTTCTGACTGGATAGTGTGCCTGCATGGCTTTGGCGGCAGAGCCAATCAGATCTTTGTAAGGAGTGACATAAGGCAGGCCTGGCTTCCGGTTTATCTTGAAAGGGGCTATGGCGTTTTTTCGCCTAATCTGCGTGGTGATTCATGGATGAATACTGCCGCTGTCTTTGATCTTCATGAGCTGCTCGGGTATTTGCGTTTGTCATACGGGGCGGGGCGTTTTGTTTTTTCATCAGGTTCCATGGGAGGCGTTGGTAGTTTGATCTATGCCTGCCATCATCCCGGGGACGTGTCCGGCCTTGATCTTCACGGTGCTGTATGCGATATGAGTGCCTATCATGGTTTCTGCTGCGGGATAGATGATCCGCTTGTGCATGCGATAGGATGCTCCATTGAAAAGGCGTATGGCGGTACGCCGGAGGAGATTCCGGACATATACAAATCCATGTCCCCATGCGAATATGCAAATATTCTGGCTGATATTCCGTTTTTTCTTATGCATGGGGCAGAAGACAGTGTCATGCCTGTGTCTCAATCCCGCCGGCTTGCAGGACTTTTGCAGGATTCGCGCCTTTTTACATACATGGAGATACCCGGCGGAGGACATGATGCGCCTTTGCGTATTGAAAGGAATATGATTCCCGGTTTTCCCGGGCCTCTTGAGTGGCTGGAACATTTCCTGAAATGAGTAAAAACATTCATACACATATTGATGCTGAGCTGGCAAATGCGGTCTCCAGACATCTTCTCCTCGACTGGGAGGATATTGTGAAATCTTTTCTGGGAAAGGACGATTGCCAGCTGATAAAGAAACCCTCCCTGCAGTTTGTAAGGGATGTACCTTATCTCGGCTGTTTTGTTTATGATGCAGTTCCGACAATATCCATTAATGAAGAACTGGTGCTGGAACATTCCTGGTGCGCATTGGAGAGCGTGTTTTATCATGAAGTGGCCCATCAGCTTGCCGCTTTCATGTATCCTCACGGGGGGATAGCTCCGCATGGACCTGAGTTCAGGGATATATGCCGCCAGATAGGCGCACGTTGGGAGGCATCTGTAGATATTGAATCCCTGGACAGTGTAATGTCCGGGCCAGCCGGGGCATTGTCGCCGGTGGCTGAACGTCTTCGCAAATTGCTGTCCATGGCCGGGCGTGGGGAGGTAAATGAGGCTCAGGTGGCCTTGTCCAAGGCCAGGGAGCTTATGGCCAGGCATGGATTGACCGAGGCGGATGCGGATGGCAGTTCTGATTATGTGACAGTGCAGGTTGGGACTTATGTAAAGCGTATGAATTTGCATACGAAGATATGTTCCAATATATTGGAGGAACACTGGGGGGTGCAGTGCGTGGTGTTGAGCCGTCCTGATCCTGTGATGCCATACAGCAATGTTTTTATCATGACTGTTTCCGGACCGCGGGAGAAAGTTGCCGTGGCGTCATACGTGTATGACTGCATAATGCGCGGCATGGAGAACGCATACAACAGAAACAGGAATGACATGGGGGGCGCCGGCGCCAGGCGTTCGTTCTGTCTGGGATATCTTGAGGGAATAAGCAGAAAGCTGGCAAAGGATGATGGGGATGGTGCGATGCGCGCTCTGATCCACAAGGGTGATGCCGGTACTCTTGAGTATCTGCACAACAGATTTCCCAGGCTGAGAACCCGCAATCATAAAGAATGCACAGTGAACGGCGACGCCCATGACAGAGGCGTAGCCGAGGGGCGCAAGCTTGACATAAGATCCGGCGTGGGCCGGGGCCGATGCAATAATTTATTAACGGAATGAATCCAATGTCTGACATTACACTTGTACAATTGCCGAGACTTTACGAAAACATGGATGAGGCGACCATAGGGCGCTGGCATTGCGCTGAAGGCGGCAGTATCAGTGCCGGAGATCCGCTTGTAGAGCTGATAACCGATAAGACGGTGATTGACTTT
>JAZURH010000085.1:0-7365 GCA_045606125.1 Lentisphaeria bacterium
CCCGGATCTTTTTGATCCGAAGGCCTGGGCGAAGGCGGCCCGTGAGGCGGGTATGAAGTATTTTGTGATTACCACAAAGCACCATGAGGGATTCTGCATGTGGGATTCCAAATACACGGACTACAAGGTGACAAATACCCCCTGCGGCAAGGACCTGCTGAAGGAAGTTGTGGAGGCATTCCGTGCCGAAGGGCTGAAGATTGGTCTCTATTATTCTCTGATAGACTGGCACCATCCGGATTTCCCCGTGGATCGTTATCATCCTCTTTCCATTATCAACCCCGATGGAATCGAGGAAATGAACAAGACCAGGGATATGAAGAAGTATGCAGAATACATGCGGAATCAGGTCACTGAACTGCTGACACAGTACGGTAAGATAGATGTACTCTGGTTTGACTTCTCCTACAAGACGATTACCGACGAAAAGGGGAATGTCAAGCTTGGAAAGGGACATGAGGATTGGGAATCCGAAAAGATGATAAAGCTGGTCAGGGAACTGCAGCCTGAAATAGTGGTGAACAACAGGCTGGATCTGCCGGGTTCCGGTGACACCCAGACTCCGGAACAGTATACTCCCCTTTATGACAAAGTGGATGAGAACGGTGAACATGTCGTCTGGGAAGGATGCCATACTTTCTCCGGAGCATGGGGATATTCCCGTGACGAGCAGACATGGAAGAGTCCGAAGCAGTGCATTGACCTGCTGATAAATCATGTCTCCAGAAACGGCAACCTGCTTATGAATGTGGGACCCACCAGCCGTGGATGCATTGACAAGAGGGCCATGAACTGCCTGGCGGCATTCGGCGAATGGATGAAATACCATGCCCGTTCCATTTATGGATGCGGCATGGCCCCGGAGGAGTTCGTAGAGCCGAGAGACTGCCGCTACACATACAATCCGGAAAAGAAGCGTCTGTATCTCCACTTTATGAACTGGCCCTTCAGGGATGTGTTCCTCCCCGGACTTGATGGAAAACTGCTCTATGCCCAGCTGCTTAATGACGGAAGTGAGGTCAAATGGCGCGGCGCAAACTCTGAGGCTGGAAACAATATGCTTGAAAGCACGGAGCAGAACGGTGTATGGCTGACGCTTCCCGTGAATAAACCGGATGTGGAAGTCCCCGTTGTGGAATTTTTCCTGAAATAAGTATACGATGAAACTGGAACTGAACAGCATTGAAAGGATAATTGATTCTGAAACTCCCGGCATCGCCCTGGGGATGGACAATCCCTATGTGCAGGAGCGGCACCGGGAGCGGGAGCTTATGATAGCCCTGGAGGGCAATGCGGATTTTACCATTAACGGAAAGATGCACAAGGCTTCCCCGGGTACTGCGTTTTTCATAGACAGCTGGGTGGCACACAAGCAGAGTTATGCGCCATATGAAAAATGCTGTGCCCACTATTGGGTCCATCTTCATGACAGGCGTCTTTTCGGTGGAGTGCTGCGGCTTAATGAGCAGGGAGGACATGAGTACAGTGATATAACCGAATTTACTACGGAACTGACTCCCCTTGTCAGGCAGCGCTGGCTTTTTCTTGAAAGGAACAGCATTCCTGCCGAGACCCGTCTCAGTATTCAGCGTTCAATACTTGCTCTTATTTTTGATGACATTGCTCTGCAGCCTTGTCTCAAGGAAATAGCTGCAGGGCAGAACGAGAACATGGTGGAGACTGTCAGGCGCTGTATAATAATGAATCACGGCCGTATTTTCCCCCGGGAGGAACTTGAACACATGTGCGGCTGCACCGAGCATCATATAATGCGCATTTTCAAGCAGCAGACTGGACAGACCATAGGCGAGTTCACAAATCAGGTGAGAATGGATTTTGTGGCGTCGGCCATGTCCAAGGGCATTACCCAGAAGGAAATCGCATCCCAGCTTGGATTTTCCAGTGCTTCGGCTTTCTGGTTGTGGCGAAACAGAATGGATAAGAAAAAATAGACAGGCAATGGGACAGGCGTCCCGCAACGAAAATCTTAGAGGAATAAAAAATGATCTCATCGGAAGTGCTTCTTAAGGCTGCTGAAAAAACTGCTGGCTGGCTTATTGGCAATCAACCACAGAGCAGGACAAATGCAAACAGGGGACGTTTTCTCCAGAGCTATGATCCGGCAAAGCCCGTCCCTGCTGAATTATCCTATTCCACAAGCTGGGATACGGGCTGCTCCCTCTGCGGGCTTCTGGCATTGTGGAAGCGTACAGGCAAGGCGGAATATCTGGAAGCCGCTGAAAAAGGTGGTCGTTACATTATGAGTCTTCAGGTGCTTGATCCCAGGGAAAAGCAGTTCTATGGTGTTTTCCGTGAATGCACTCCCCAGTCCCTGGAGTTCTGTCCCAGAGATGCCACAAGTGCGGCATGGGCTCTGATTTATCTTGCTGAGGCAACTGGCAACAGCGAATATCTCGACAGGGCCAGGCTGTTCGGTGACTGGATGATCGAATACGGAATGTATGACGGCTGGCCCCGTTGGGCGGTGCTTATGGATGGGCAGGACCATTTCTACGCCAGGGGTACATTCCAGTCCGGCGTGGCTGCCTTCTTCCATGATCTGTTCATGGCGACTCATGAGCTGCGTTTTATTGACAGGGGCATGGAGCCTATTGTCAGGCAGTACAGGGACGAGTTCTTCACTGAAGACGGCGGTACCATTCTCTGCAAGGACATATTCACCAAGAAGATTCATGCCTATCAGACAGCGGGCAAGGACAAGTCGGTGGAATTTGAAATGCATCAGTTCAACGATGACTTCGGCAACATAGCCCTTATGCGCGCAGCTGAGCTTTTCGGGGATGAATCCTATCGCAGGCGTGCCTATGAGTTCGCTAAATATCTGATGAGAAACCAGGATGAGGATGGAAATTTCGGCAGGGGATCGATTCCTTCTGCAGTGCCTCAGGCCATTATATACTACAATGATCTGGGTGAATATTACAAAGATGAGGAAATGCTTGCCGCCAGGGACCGCTCAATTGAAAAATTGCTTTCCATGCAGTTTGATGCTCCCGAGGACAAAATGCTGAATGGCGCATTCCCGGATGAATCCTGCGGACGCAAGGGACATTCGGACAAGTACTGCGGACTGCGCTGCACCATGTATGCCCTAAGCGCGCTGCTTCATGTTGAATCGGACATTCCTGAAGTATGGTTGGGACGCGTCAACAAGAAGTTTGTGGATCCGCTGTGGAACATTTCAGTGAAACCCTATACATTCAAGTGGTGAAAATGCATACCAGTGTATATTTTGACAAGTTTGAGCTGGGCAGGGCTGCTGCCGCGGAAGGTGCAGCCCGCATACGGTCCGCCATTGCAGAAAAGGGCAGTGCGAATGTAATACTTGCGACCGGAGCCAGCCAGTTTGAAATGCTTGCTGCCTTGCTTGAAGAAAAGGACATTGACTGGAGCGTGGTGAGGATATTCCATCTGGATGAGTATGTGGGGCTTCCCATTACCCATCCTGCCAGTTTCAGGCTTTACCTGTGGCAGCGCTTTGTGTCGAAACTTCCGGTTCCGCCTGCGGCATTTTTCCCTGTGGACGGAACTGCTGAAGACCTTGATGCCATGATAGATCGCCTTGAAAGGGAGATTACGGCGAATCCGATTGATGTGGCATTTGTGGGAATAGGCGAGAATGGTCATCTTGCATTCAATGATCCGCCTGCGGATTTTGATACGGAAAGGGCCTATATTGTAATAGACCTGGAGGACAGATGCCGTCGTCAGCAGCTTGGTGAGGGCTGGTTCCCCACTTTAGATGATGTTCCGCGCAGGGCTATTTCCATGAGTGTCAGGCAGTGCATGAAGGCAAAGTGCATAATCAACACGGTGCCGGATGCACGCAAGGCTGAAGCCGTTAAGATGGCTCTTGAAGGTCCTGTCACAAACATGTGCGCTGCATCCATGCTGCAGAAGCATCCCGATTGCCATACTTTCCTGGACAGGGATTCTGCTTCATTGCTGACTTGTCTCTGATAGCGGCTGCCGGAAGTTTGCATTTTAAATTCGGATTGACACAGATGACTGTAGTCTGTGTCAATCTTTGTTAACGGAGTGCTTGCTCTGTTCTTAACCTGTCAGGAGGTTTTTTAATGAAAAGGACAATATTTTTCGCATTGGCGATGATGGTATTTTGCGGAGTGCGGGCTGTGGAAATCGCAAAGGACGGTGCTGCCTGCGCTGAGATTATTGTAGACTCCGGAAGTAACGGTGGAACATCGGTGATTGCGGCGCTTGACCTGCAGCGGCACCTGGAATTGATTTCAGGTGCAAAGCTTGATATAGTTTCAGAGCCAAGCGGAAAGGTGGAAAACATGATTTTTGTTGGCGGAAGTGATGTTGCCAGAAAGCATGGTTTTACACCGGCAAAGTTCAGCAGGTCCGGATATGAGATCAGCATTACTGAAAATGCCATGTATCTTGATGGTCCCTGTGCAAATATAGCTGGCGGTGCAAAGGTGCAGAAAATGCTTGGTATGTCTGATATAGGTCCCATGTATGCTGTCAGTGCATTTCTTGAGGAGCTTGGCGTGCGTTTCTATGCTCCAGGTGAGGAGGGCACAATAATACCGGAGAAAAGTACTATCGCATTGCCTTCTTCATATTTCAGGACCGAGGCGGCATTTGATATTCGTCTGATTTCTTCGGATGAGGATCCTGACATGGATACGGCAATGTGGTTCAAGCGCATGAAGTCCGGTTCCGCCCTGCCGCCTGCTGGTCGTATTGAGATTTCATCTCTTATGCAGGGAAAAGCTGCTGTTCCGGCGATTTGCGCTGAAATGTCGGAAGGAGTTCTGTTTCCCGTGTACGGGTCGAAAGACATAGTGCCGAGATATACATCGGCAGAGTTCAAAAAATTATGCCTTGAAGCCGTTGTAGGTTTTTTCAGAGAGAATCCAGCGGCTGTTCAGGTTTCCATTGTTCCTCCTGCAGCTGTTGGAATGGCTCAGGATTGGCGGGACGAGAAGGTTTACAGGAAGCTGGGAGTATCCCAGCGTCAGGCATTTGTCAATATGATGTATGATTTTCACATGGCGATAGCATCTGAAATGGCGGTGAAGTGCCCAGGAAAACAGCTTATATGGACTTGCCCCGGAAACATTGATGTTCCGAAAAACATTGATAATGCAAATATTCCCGGGAATTTGTGCTTTAAGGTCGGCAATGTTCCGCCTGCATATTATTCCCAGACCAGAACTCAGAACAAGTATTTCCAGAATATGGATGCCATGGCTCCTGCCGGTGGAAAATCCCCGAAGACTTTCCAGGGTGAGGACTGGCTGGACTACGGATTCGGGGGAGTGCCTGTCTTCCCTGAATATTTCATGAATGAACTTCAGAAGGTCAGACGCCGCCAGGAAAGTTATTTCAATGGCTTTGAGATCAATGTGCCGGTGGTTGACGGCAAATTGGTGAAATCCGCGCTTTCGCATTTTATGCTGTATGTCAACAGCAGGCTTATGTGGAATCCTGACATTGATATGGAGTTTTTGCTGGATGAGTATTGCAGGCTGTGGTTCGGACCTGCTGCCGCTGAAATGAAAGAGTTCCATGAGTTGGCTGAAAAGGTATGGTGTACAAAAGGATTCAGGTCCATATCGGTGAAGGATGGTTTTATGAAGCAGGAGGATGCGGACGATATGCTGGCAATTCTGAAGGAAGCCGGCAAAAAGGTCTGTGGAGAGGAAGTATACGGCAGAAGAGTTGCGGAATTGGCAAAGGCATTTGCCGGTTTGAAAACTATTTTTGCCGAATATGCCCCTGCCGGTGAATGGACTGAAGCGACCATACTTCCTGCAGCCAGTGAACCTGATGGAAATTTCAGCAAGTACATGTCAAAATGGATGCCTTTGAACGGAGATGCAAAGGGAGAAGTTGCCATTGGCGTTACAGAAAATACAAAGTATCTGTTTGTGGCGGTGCGTTGCCGCGGGAACTATGGTGCAATGAACGGTGAATCTGTCAGAAAGATTGATGACTATGCCATTTTCAACGGTGAAAATGTTCGTATTTGCCTTACGGCGCCAAGAAGAAATTGGTTTGCAGTGGCAGTCAATCCCAATGGAGACATGCTGGATGAAAGTTTTGACCTGGATGTCATCAACAGGGACGGCTCCCATGCTGCCTGGAATCCGGGGACGAAGACATTTGTGAGAAGGCTTGAGGATGGCTGGGAATGTGAAGTTTCAATTCCTGTGGAGGATTTTAAGAGACCGGGCCCGTCAGTAGATGATCCATGGGGCATTAATGTATGCCGCACGGCTATGAAAGATGGAAAAGAAGTTGTTTCCGCTCTTGTTCCGGATGCGGATGAAACGCCGGCGAAATGGTTCAGGCTGTGGAAAAAATCCCAGGATTGTGACGGCAGGTTTGTTAACAGTTTTGGTTATGTTGTTGCCAGGAACCGGGAATATCCCGAACCATATACAGTTGCAAGGGCAAAAGGTCCTGTTGATCTTGCCGGAGAGTGGGATGGAAAATGCTGGAAGGATGTGAAATCCCTCAAGCTTGATCTTTGCATGAGCAGGCCCGGGGATAAGAACATACATCTTCCTGATACACAAGCCAAACTCCAATATGATGATAAGAACCTGTATGTCATGTTCCAGGTGAAGGACAGGTATGTGCAGTCCCTTGCCAGAAATGATATGGAGTCAGTCTGTCTGGACAGCTGCGTAGAGTTTTTCGTCAGGCCCTGCAATACGCCGAAATATTATAATTTTGAAATGAACTGCGGCGGTAAACTGCTTCTTTTTGAAATTGAGAATATAAATGCGGGCAAGTTGAATGTGGCGACTGCTGATGAACTTAAGAGTATCAGGCGCTACCACTCCATGCCGGAGATAATAGACGAAGAGATACAGGAACCGGTCACATGGCGTGTATGCTACAGTGTTCCAATTGATTTCTTTGTCAGGCGTGCCGGGATAGAGCCGGATTTGTCAGGGCAGGTGTGGACAGCCAATTTCTTCAAGTGTGCGGATAGAAGTTCACATTATCACTGGATGTCATGGAATCCATCCGAAGGATTCCATTTCCCGGACGATTTTGGAAAAATCATTTTTGAATAAAGAGATAATCTAAAGTTTATTTGTGGTACTTTTTATTGATACTACGAATAAACACGAATAATTTTTAATGGGCTTCCAGTAAAGTGGAAGCCCTGATTTTATCCGCAGCTTCTTCTTTTGTGTCGCTAAAGTATATGATCATTTGCTGGTATCTTATGGCATATTACTGCAATTATTGAGAGTTTTAATATTGCATTTATTTATATGTAAAAAATAAATTCATTTATTTTCTTTTTATGCTATTGCATTTTGTGCGATGCGCGATATTTTATAAGGGCGGCTGGGT
>JAZURH010000086.1:0-1760 GCA_045606125.1 Lentisphaeria bacterium
ATGGCTACGATCCGACTTGCCAGCCCGTTTGGGGACAGGTGTTTCGCCCGTGATGGTGAACATTCTGATCCCTGTTTCCTTAAGTTCCCTTTCGATTATGTCCAGCATGGATGTGAATTGACTGAATACCAGGACTGAATGACCGGCTTCAGTAAGTTCAGTCAGTTTTTCCTTCAGAAAATCAATCTTGACTGACGATGGTGCGTTTTTGTCTTTCAGGACAAGTTCAGGCGCACAGCACAGAAGCCTGAGACGTGTGCACAGGGAAAGCATGGTGGCTGTATCGGCTCCCTGGCTGCCAAGTTTTGCAATGGCATGCTCTCTGGCATATAATTTTTCGAAGTCCTCGTTCATGTCGAGGCGTATTATCTCTTCAGTCTTTGGCGGCAGTTCGGGTGCTACCAGAGATTTGGTGCGCCGCAGCATAAGCATTTTCAGCAAGTCCGATATGCGGGCTGCCCCTCCCGAACCGAATGAATGCTGGAAATCGGCGCAGCTGCCGTTGATACCGGGGTTGAGGAAGTCAAGTATGGACCATAAATCGCTTAGATTGTTTTCAAGTGGCGTTCCTGTAAGGGCCAGTCTTTTGGCGGTTTTCAGTCTCCGTACGGCGATTGTTGATGCGGCATTTGGATTTTTTATCGCCTGTGCCTCGTCCAGAACTGCGATAGTGAAATCTTCGGCGGCCAGTTCCTCTATGTCCGCCCGTACCAGGCCGTAATGTGTCACAAGCATATCCAGAGTTTTGTCGGCAAGTATTTTTTTTCTTGCCTGTTTGGTGCCTCTGGGTGCGGCGGCCTTCAGTTTGCTGCTGAATGTGCTGCATTGATTGAGCCAGACATCAATGACAGATGCCGGCGCCACGACCAGCGCCCTGAAGGGCTTATTATTTTTCAAGGCGTCATTGCGGGCAGCTTCCAGGACGGACAGTACCTGCAGTGTTTTGCCCAGTCCCATGTCGTCGGCAAGAATAGAACCTATTCCGTATCTTACCCGTTCTGCAAGGAATGAGAATCCTGTTTTCTGGTATGGACGGAGAATATGCGCCATTTCTGCCGGGAGTTCAAGTTCAGCTGGTGGCGTTTCATCTTTTATGGACTGCAGGATGTTTCTGGAGTTTTCCGCTATGCGTATGTCAGTATTTTCTGACAGTTGTCTGAGTATGGACGGGATTTGATGTGTAAAAGCAGTTCCTCTGCTGTTGCTGTACCCCTCCTGTTCCAGGACACGCATGGCTTCTGCCACCTTGTCTGTGTTGAAGCGGAGCCAGTCACCGGCTGAAGATTGGAATATTCCATTTCCTGAGCCTTTGTATGCGCTTGGAGGAATGCGTACTCCTCCGCATGTGCAGGAGAATGTCATGTCTGCAAGTTTGCCGGTGCAGTTCAGCGATATTTCAATATCTGTTTTGTTCTGTCTGCCTCCGAGGAGTCCAGCCAGTTTTCTTGTATTTATCTTTTGAACATTTTCAGGTATGCTTTCCCATAAATCAATAAGTTTTTCAGCAGCGGTTTCATTTCCCGGAAACGACAGGCATTTTTCTGTCGCGTATGCTCCGGATATTTTTTTTGCGGTATCGTCAAGCAGCGACCGCATGTTCTCCAGAGTTTTGCTGCTGTATGTCTCGACAAACAATTTTCCGTTGTATTCTCTGAAGGACAGTGCTTGTCTTCCGGTCTTTGCCGATGGGGGGATCCGTTGTCCGTCAGCAAGAAGAGTTAAAACGAATTTGCCGCTGCTGTCTGTGCTTGCCTCTATTC
>JAZURH010000087.1:0-6550 GCA_045606125.1 Lentisphaeria bacterium
TCTTCCGAATATTTCTGTTCAACAACTGAAAAAGATGATTGGGAAGTCCACTTACGCCCATCATCAGCAAAAACATCCTGTGTAAGCACATAATTTCCACAATTTGAAGTGTCAACTGGCAAAGTTCTCTGCCAGAAAGAAGCAGCACCCAGATCCGAAATGCGCCATTCCGCCAATGGAGCATTTTCACTGTTCTCTCCTGATATTCCCACTTTCACTTCTGCTCCTGATGATATTCCAGTTCCTTCAAACCGCATTACCGTAGAAACAGCAACTGCACTGTCACCTGAAACATATACGCTGCTGTCAGTCCTTATGGAACCATCAAGAACAAATTCGCTGCTATCCAGCACTCTGATAACGGCCTCACTGCAGGCAATAACTGATTCATCCCTTATAATTTTTGCACGGACATTGTGATTTCCTATATCTTTTTCCGTTGTATTCCACAACGCCTGCATTCCAGCCAAACCACCAAACTCACCCGCATCAAGCCTTCTTCCTGAAAAATGCGCCCCGTCAATCTCAATATGCAGTTCATATTCAGAATCTATATGATAGATAATAAATGCACCGGATGTATCGCCGACCAAAGAAAACTGCAACGCTGTTCCCTGAACATCATGCAGGCGTATTCCATCTTCATAGGTCAAAGAAGGTATAAGCCATTGTGTTGATCTTAAATGAGGACGATACTTTATTTCGGGCAAAGCATCTTTCCCAGAAAATACATGGACTGATGTCCAGCGCACCGGTTCATCATACTCTATTGTACGGCTGACACTTCCCCCTCCGGAGACAACTGTTCGAAATCCATCTCCTTCAGGTAAAACTGAAGAAACAATTATTGGAACCCTTTCTCCTGCACGCACTTCAGGCGGAACAGATAATTCCAGGCGAAAACTGCATCCTTCCCGCATAATTGTCAACGGACCTTCTGACAATGTTTCCCGTTTGCCAAAAATGTTTGTAAATGCGGCATTAACATCATTCTGTACCGTAAATATCCCTTCTTCCCCGGCAGGAACGGCATATTTAAGCTCCAGAAACAAAGGCGACTGCATATTCCATCTTGCCATTTGAAAAGACAGTTCAGCTTCATCATCACCAGAAAAACTGACATTGAAATCCGTTTCAAGAATGCCATGCCCCACAACTGATGGTATTTTCGCTATTATGCTTAGATCAGTTATAACAGAAGTAGGACGGACAACCTCATTTGACAGAGAAAGCAGCATATATGATGTCTCAAGTTCATCATTGTAGTATCCATAGGAAAATTTGTCCTGACAAAACAGCCAGCGCCCGTCAAACAGTTGAAGCGACAGTATCCTGTCCCATAATCCACCATCTTCGGCATCAGCAAACCGCCAGTCTATTATACGGCCACTGCAGGGTATTTTATCCATTTTAAGCCCGCGCAGCATCCTAACCAGAGTCCATTGAAAATAACCTGTATCAAGAAACTCATTCTGCTTTTCTATTATTTCGGGAAGATGCGCTGTCGCATTTGCATACATCTCCCCTGCTGTACGCATCTGATCGGGACAAAGAAAACCGGCATCTCTTGACATATCGGCGTCAGCTGCAATTCGTATTCCCATCAAGGCAGCAGCAGTAAGCGCTATTGTCTTGCTGTCGCCATCAGGAGAATATACAAAGCCTCCTTTTGCTGCATCTTCATTCCTGTAAAGAAGCCGCAGTATCTCTCTTCTTACATTGTCAGGGACAAAAATATCCCAGTTGGAAAGTGCTTCTATCGCAAGATAATTCCATCCTGCAATGGACAGATCAAAGCCGGTTCTGATTTTATAGTCATAAGGCCAGGCTGAGCGTCCATAATGAAACATACACCAGGCTTGGTAATCGAAGGCATCCTGCACCAGTTCTCTTGCAGTAGTCCATCCGCTTGCAGTCTTTAATGGAGTATTTGGAGTGCAGGCAGCCATGATGGCAGCCATGGCCATTGGCTGCACATAACCGCGATAACTGTCATCCTCCCCTAAAGACGCCCCTTTTCCATTGCAGTTTTCATCAAGTCCCAATTCATTAAGCCCTCCGAGAGAAAGCAGGCTGCATCGTCCGGCAAAATATTCCATACCAGCCCGGACTGTGCGTAAAAAAGGGTTATCCGACACATTTTCAAGGCCATAACCGCAATTGCCAAAAGCCCACAATGCGCATCCGGTAGCCACAAAAGAAAGATAATTATCATAATATTCACTTTCCCGGATCACATCTCTGAGTTCCACTGTTCCGTCTTCATTTTCTATCACCTCAAAGTCCGGAACATGGTCTATGCTTTTATAATCTATCAAATCTCCGCTGTATGAAGCATATTCATATTCACCGCCTTGCCATCCTCCCTTGGGACGCTGCCTGCGCTGCAGCCAGTGCAGGCCTGATAAAATGCCGTATTCCCTTCTTTCATTCATATCGGCATTATCTTCCCTGCTCATAAAATATGTACGGCTTGCAGTAAGAACGCTGCCATCCCCGGCAGTAATACGCAAAGCAGCCTGGATTGGAACCCGTTCCTGCCCGGATTCATTAATGAATATCTGTCTTGTAAATATGCTCCAGCAGTCATTCACCACTCCCTTGAGTTCAAATGCTTCTGGATCAGCCTCCCAATCCCACATGCTGCCGAATACAGTACATTCAACTGGTTTGCGCGAAACGCCCTCAGGTAATACAAAAGACCATTCATAGGAACATCCCTCATATTCATCCCTTTCGCAATCAAGGCTTGCCCAGATCTCCACAGAAACACCGGATGGAATCCATTTGCAGGGAGACAATATTATTTTTGTTTCCGCCCGCAGAAAAATGCAGCACAGCGTAAACACAACAAAAAACATCACACGCGGCATATTATTCTACCTCTTCGTTCATAAGAAATATTCCCACCGTACCGATAGCTTCAGATGTAAGGCTGTTTCTGACCTCCATATATACGGGAGTCATTTTAAAGGCTGTTCTTTTCCCCGATGGAATGTAAAGCACCTCAATGCCGGAAACGCCTATGTCAAAGCGCATAATATCCCCGTCCATCCGTTTTTCATCAGAAAGACTGACTCCTCCATCCAATCTGCCATGCATCACAGAGCATACAAGACTGCCGCTTTCAACAGCGTTTCCATTGGCATCTGCCAAATCTGTCAATCTTATCAAAACAGGAATACTTGAATCGTTTACGGCAAAAACAGGCTCAGCAGCACATCTGAACGATATGACTTCTTCTTTTGCAATATCAACTTCTCCGGTCAGGCTTATTGTTGCCTTAATCACATTTATTCCGGTATCCACCAAATCTGGAGCAACACTGCTTTTAAGCACAACAGATGGCGCAGGCATTACCTGGACAGGCACACTGCATTCAAGCTCGGCAAACTCGCTGGTCAGGCGAACCATCAGTCGATATGATCCGGCAGCAGAAAAGATCCCCTTGAGAACAGGTCCGCGTACTGCCTGCAAAAATAAGGATGTATTCAATTCATGTTCCATGCCGCCCTCTCCCCATTCAAGCCCCCTGCCCTCAATGTCCTGCAAAATCCATGCAATTCGGCACGATGAAGAGATGTTTGCCCTGCTTTTCCATGAAAAATCCATTTCTGATTCCCATTCCTGTCCCTGGTATATCTTCTTCCGGGCTCCGGGGACAGCCACAGCTAAATCTTCAAGAGTGACATTTGGCACTATGGTGAAAACACATTCCGCATCACTCACAATAAAATGTGCCGAAGCATCACGCAAAACAGCCTTCGCACGGTATTCTCCCGGCGGAAAATCCATAGTATGCCATTGCCACCGTCCCCTGCGGCCGGGACATGGAACGGCAACTCCAGCCATATCACCCGATGAATCATAAACAGTTACTTCTGTTTCAATGTCATCACAGGAAGTCACAACCTCGAATTCAACATATTCCCGTGCACCAAATGAATCACAGAGAACCGACGGCTGCTGTTCTATGGAACGGGTCCTGATAACAGCTCCGCCGTGGACTACCTCCACATCTCCCCCTGTAATACATTCAAAATCACCGCAAACAGCTTTAAGTTCAAGCCTGTGCATCCCTTCATCAGGAAACCATTCTATTGAAATATCCCCGGAAAACCTGCCAGAAAACGCAATCCTGCCATTATCAGAAAGCGTTACCAAAGCATCTCCCGGCAGACCATATTTCAGCAAAGCCGATGTAAGTTCAATTCCACGCCCGGGCGCAAGAAAAATCGGCTCTTCCAGCGAATCACCAGCAGCAAGAATGGGAAACAGTTCAAGCCCCTCAGGACTGGTTCCATTTATTTCAAAAACAGCTGCATTATTCGACATGCGGCAATCACCGGTAACACACTCCATGTCAGCATAAATAAAACAGGCAGACGCACCTGACGGAACTTTGAAGCTGAACTTTTCACAATGGCCCCTTTCAAGTCTGCCGGCCTCAATAACGCATTCCGATATTTTTATTCCATTTATGTCCTTAAATACAGCCCGCATCAAATACGGAACAGCTGCACACATGCCATTGTTAAACACTATGCAGGATACAATCCCCCCTGAAAACGAAATGCCATCTGACGGCAAATCCAGATCAGCATATTCATTCTGATCTTTCACGGAAAAAACATTCAGGGCAGATAGCGCCAGACAAGTAGTCAGAATATCAGAACCCATACCGGGTCTTTCGGGCCATCCTCCATTTGGGTTTCTGGCTTCAAGAAGTTTATTTCTTATTTTCAATGCAATATCCCACTCACCGGCAAATGCCATGCACGGCAAACAATATGACAATTCCACAATATCATAGTTTTCCACATCAGAAGCATCACTGAAAAAATCCCCGCTTAACAGCAGATCATCATAAATGTTCATAAGAACAAAAACAGAAAACAATGACAAACGGATACTGCCTTCACCGGATATTCCCCAACTGCCGTCATCAAGTGCCTCTCCAGAGATAAACTCACCGGATTCATTCAGCCAATTGTCAGAAACACCTGCTACCCCGTTTAGAAAATAACAGCACCACAATGTGGAAAGCAAATCAGGAAACGCACCTGGTTCATTAGAAAAACCATGCCCCGCATAACTTTCCAGAAATGATGAATCATCACTGCAGACAGCCCGGGCAAGAGCCGCATACAGTCCAGCATCAACTGACGACCGGAGAACTGCATTGCAGTCAGCAGCCGCAGATATACAACGTTCATCTGAACACCGCTCAAGTTCTTTCATTGCCAGAAGAGAAACAATGCAGTCACGCCCGGAGGGACTATGCCAGGTGCCATCCCCGGAACAGTTTCTCAACAACCATTCATGACTGCTGTGACCATATACCGGCACAAAGAAAAACAAAACTATGTACAATATCTTTTTCATGCCGCATACTTTAATCTTATTCTTTTTACATTCAAATAAAGAATTAAAAATGTCGGCATTAATAAACTCTTTTGTGAATTTTATATATTTCTATAAAGAATTCATAATATTTATTTTCAATATCATTCGCAAAAAAAGAAAACAATCTCCCACCAGCATAAAAATCATCGGTGCAGTTGATATTTTTTTACACAGGTTTATTTTTCCGCAGATATTTCATCAACAACATTTACAATCACCGGGAAACTGAAATGAAAATAGCAAGCACAACTGAGGATTTCTTTGGATACGCACCTGGACATGATGTTCCACGCATCCTTGAATTGATGTCTGAATGCGGCATAAAATACATAGATCTGAGCCTTAGCTCAGCTTTCCGAAACGATTCTCCTCTGCGCACGGATTCATGGCGTAAATGGGTTGATGATGTGCTTGAAGCTGGCAAAAGACTTGGGCTGTCATTCGTACAGGCCCATGGTTCAAACGGAGATTTCAAAGAAGCTGAAAACTATAAAGCGACAATGGATATTCTCCGCAGGCAGATAGAAATATGCGGACTTCTCGGAATCAAAGGAATAACTGTGCACGCACTTACAAAGAACGGCATGACAAGAAGCGAATTCCAGGAAGTAAACACCGATTTCTACAAAGAACTGCTGAAGACAGCAGAAAAGTGCGGGGTAATGGTATACACGGAAAACACATGTACTGCAAATTGCAGCAACTATTACATCTATAACGGAGAAGATTTCAACGAAATCCGCAGATGCATGGACAACCATCCGCTCTTCGGCTGCTGCTGGGATACAGGGCACGCAAATGTGCAGAAAGATGACCAGTATCAATCAATAATGGCGATGGGAGATGGACTCAAGGCAATACATGTACACGACAATGACGGCAACAGCGATCTTCATCTGCAGCCCTATTCGGGCAACCTTTGCTTCGATGCCGTGATAAAGGGGCTCATCGACTCAGGATACGATGGATACTTCACACTTGAGGCGTTCTCCCTGCCCACACCGGCTGCATTCTGCTTCTGCAGACGCAAGCCATTCACATTAAAAGGGGAAACATACGATAAGATCATCTCAATTCCTCTTGAATTGAAAATGCGCGCAGAAAAGCTTATGATAGATGTGGTAAGGTTCATGCTTGATTCCTA
>JAZURH010000088.1:0-5173 GCA_045606125.1 Lentisphaeria bacterium
GATGTGGAAAGACTACATTGGGGCGTTGTCTGGTAAGGTTTTTCCCTGATGTCAAGGGCAGCGTTATGGATGAAGAGGGAAATGAACTTCTTTCAATGGCTCCCGGCAGATTTCGTTTTTGGCGTCGCCGCATTCAGATGATCTTCCAGGATCCGTTTTCAAGTTTGGATCCCCGCATGAGTGTCGGAGAAATAATTTCAGAGGGCATGGATCAGTTCGGGCTTCATGTTCATGACAGGCGCGAGCGTCTTGAGGAACTTCTTTGTCAGGTTGGACTTCCTGTGGATTCACTGGAACGTTATCCTCACCAGTTTTCTGGCGGTCAGCGCCAGAGAATAGGTCTTGCCAGAGCTCTTGCTGTGGAGCCGGAGATAATAATCTGTGATGAGATAACGAGTGCTCTGGATGTCTCTGTTCAGGCGCAGATACTCAATCTGCTGAATGATCTGCGCAGTAAACTGGGGTTGTCATATATTTTCATAACCCATGACCTGGGAGTAGTTTCCTATGTTGCCGATAGAATAGCTGTAATGCAGAACGGTCGCATTGTTGAGGAAGGAGAAGCCGGAAGCATTCTTCAAAATGCGCAGCATCCGTATACACGGGCTCTGGTCGCAGCATCGCCGGTACTGTAAAACACTTTTGAAGTCCAATATTTTACGGTGAATATGTCAAAAAAAATTGCATGAAGAAAATAGTTGGCAATTTTTTGTTTTTTCAGGTGGCATACAATTCAAAGGGCGGTATATTAGCAACGAATTAAGGCGCATGCTGAGGCGTGCGTCAATAATATTATATTGGACTTGAAATCAGGAGACGAAAAATGGCAGCAAAAGTTGATGCAGATCTGTGCGTTGGTTGCGAATCCTGCAAGGGTGCATGCCCCGCAGAAGCAATTGAAATGGTTGACGGCAAGGCCGTTGTCAATGAGGATACATGCCTCAGCTGTGGCGTTTGCGTTGGTGAATGCCCCGTTTCAGCTATCACACTTGATTAATTTCATCTGAAGCAGAAGAGCGCCGTTCCATATGGGCGGCGTTTTTTTTGTAATCGTGTCATTTTAAAGACAGCGGGTGCTTTTATGCTTAAATATGATTTTAAGGGAAGAACGGTTGTTGTTGCCGGAGGGACCAGAGGCATTGGCGCTGAAATAAGCAGACGCTTTCTGGAAGCGGGGGCGGAAGTGCTTGCATTGTATGCGTCAGACAGCGCAGCAGCCAATGATTTCGCATCTTCACTTGGGGATTTGAAGGGGAGATTTTCTGCTTTCAGATGCAATGTTGGCGATTATGATGCAGTGGAAGAGTTCTTTCGCACATTTGATGAAAGCCATGACTGGCTTGATATAATGGTCAACAGCGCCGGAATACGCAGGGATGGTGTGATGGCAATGATGCCCCGTGAGAACTGGGCTGGCGTGATAGACACAAACCTTGGCGGCACATATAATCTGTTCAAGCTGGGTGTTCAGCGTATGCTGCGCCGGAAGTACGGCAGGCTGATAGCAGTGTCATCTGTTGCCGGTCGCCTGGGAATTGAGGGGCAATCCAATTATTCGGCTTCAAAGGCCGGTCAGTCTGCTTTGGTAAGATCTTTCGGCAGGGAAATAGCCCGCCGCGGCATAACGGCAAATTGTGTCGCTCCGGGGTTCATAGATACAGCGTTTATTTCAGAACTGCCTGAAGAACAGAAGGATTCATATAAGGCAAGCGTGCCTATGAAAAGGTTCGGGACTGTTGCTGAAGTAGCTTCTGCCGTGCTTTATTTGGCCTCCGAAGAAGCCTCCTATATAACAGGAACCACAATTGATATCTCCGGCGGATTGTAAAAATAAGAACTGATCTCCCTGTATGCCTTAGGCTGCAGGGATATGCAGGCATGTTCCGCCATGCCCGAAATAATTATTTACCGTCTTCTATAACACTGAGATTTTTCAGTTTTTCGACTATTGTCTCATTTACCTGCTGTCTGACAAGTTCGCCGGCTGCATTTATGCCGTTGCGTACCGCCTTTGCATCGGATATTCCATGACCTATGATGCAGACGCCTGCCACACCGAGAAGGGGAGCACCGCCTGTTTCTGAGTAGTCGGCCTGTTTTTTAAGTTCTCTGAGAGATCCCTTGGCCATAAGTGCGCCAAGCATCCAGATAGGATTTTTTTTCAGATTGCGCTTGATGATGTGCCCCATGGCAAGAGCCATCTGCTCGCATGTCTTGAGCACTACATTACCTACGAAACCATCGCATACAACTACATCTACATCGCCGGAGAAAAGATCATGTCCTTCCACATTGCCGATAAAATTGATATCCTTGCATTCGGCAAGCAGCTTGTAGGCGTCCTGGACCAGTTTGCATCCCTTGCTTTCTTCCGTGCCGTTGCTGAGCAGACCTATACGGGGATTTTCCCGCTTGTATATGCTTGAAGCATATATGCTGCCCATAATGGCATAATGCAGAAGGTTCACCGGAGTGCAATCCACATTGGCTCCTGAGTCCAGAAGCAGAAAAGGCTTCTTTTCCGTTGGAAGAGGAGTGATTATGCCGGGACGGTTTATGCCCGTCAGCATGCGCCATCTGAAATATGCTGCCGCCACGGCGGCACCAGTGTTGCCGGCGCTGAAAACTGCCTGTGCCCGCTTTTCGCGGACCAGCTCCATGCAGACTGATATGGACGAATCCCGCTTGGAGCGTATGGCGGCCACGGGATGCTCACCCATTTCCACCACTTGAGTCGCATTTACTATTTCAATGCGATCGTCGCTGCCTATGCCATATTTTTCGAGACCCTGCTTTATTGTATCTTCCGGTCCTACCAGAAAAAGCTTATATTGGTCTCTGTATTGCTCGAGTGCCTGGGCAACGCCTTCAATAATCGCGTCAGGGGCATTGTCGCCCCCCATGATGTCAACTGCAATATTGATTTTGCCGGCGCCCATTGGCATGCCTCCGTTTTATTTAGTTTTAGACATTAAAATTTCAGTATGCCGGGCGCTTATCCGAAACGGCCGGCTTAATCTTCGTTGCCGTCATTGATCTGGATGACCTGTCTGCCATCGTACATGCCGCAGGACTTGCAGACCCTGTGGGGAAGGCACGCAGCACCGCAGTGCCTGCATGTTGTTGCCTGAACGCCCTTGTAGCGGTTCGCTGCATGACGCTTGCGAACTGTGCTCTTGCTGACTTTGCTTTGTTGAACAGCCATTTTCCCTAACTCCTTAACTTTTTCTACCCGGCGGCACCCGCCGCCAACTGAATCAATCCTTCAAATCAAGATTGTCGAACACGGCCCAGGGATCGGGCCTTTCTTCGTCTCCTTCAAAGGGCTCGATATCTTCCTCAGGACAGCCGCAGGGGCCGTCGTTCAGGTTGTGACCGCATTTTCCGCAAAGTCCCAGGCAATCTTCACTGCACAGGAAAATCTGCGGGAAAGTGAGTAATATATCCTCTCTTATATCTTCGGTCAAATCGACAGGCTGTTCCATGTTGTTTTTATAGCGGTGAAACACCTGATTTTCCTGAATTGAAAGGGGAGCCGACTCAGCGCACCGGTCGCAGATCCCTTGGAATTCGGCGGAGAACGATCCTGTGACAATGATATCCTGCCTGGCGGCTGCGACATGGAAAGCGAAGGAAAGCATGGCATCTTCGGGGAAGAAGCGCCCATCATCTCTTATATCCAGATCTCTAAGAGGTATCTCTCCTTTTATGTTCATACCTTCATCGGGTATGTTCTTGACCTGTATCACAAGAGCCGGGCATGACACTTGCGTATCGGTCATTCTGAAATCGTCGTCATTCATAAATTGTGTTCGTGTCTTGGAAATTGCCCGATTCGGCAAGTTTGAAATGAAATGCGGGCATTGTATGGAAAAAGAAAATTACCGGGATATATTATAGCAAATTTTACGCAAAAGGCAAGAAGACGGCCTTAAAAAGGCTGTACTTCGCATGTAGACGAGAATACTCAACAACAAACGAGGAAACAAAGAATGGAATTCAAAGACATCAAGGCTTCGGAAGTTAAGACCTGGCTTCAGCAGTGGATTGACCTTTGCACGCCCGACAACGTTGTCATCTGCGATGGTTCACAGAAGCAGTATGACGAAATTGCCAATATGATGGTGAAAACCGGTGCTTTCATTAAGCTTGACAAGCCTGCAAATTCCTATTATGCACGTTCTGACAAGAGCGATGTGGCCCGCGTGGAAAGCCGCACTTACATCTGCTCCGAGAAGGAAGAGGATGCAGGCCCCACAAACCACTGGAAGGCCCCCGCAGAAATGAAGGCGGAATTCAATGAGCTCTTCAAGGGTGCTATGGTCGGCAGAACTCTGTATGTCATCCCCTTCAGCATGGGTCCCGTGGATTCACCGATTTCAAAGTACGGCATTGAAATCACAGACAGCCCCTACGTTGTCTGCAACATGGTTATCATGACCCGTGTCAGCACCGATGTTCTTGACAGGGTTATGGACGGCGCAGAGTTCGTCAAGTGCGTTCACTCTGTCGGATATCCCCTGGAAGGCGACACAGCTGACATTCCGTGGCCCAGCGCTCCCGTTGAGAAGAAGTACATCACACACTTCCCCGAAACCCGCGAGATCATCTCCTACGGTTCCGGTTACGGCGGCAACGCTCTGCTTGGAAAGAAGTGCTTTGCACTGCGCATTGCTTCAGTCCAGGCTCATGACGAAGGCTGGCTTGCCGAGCACATGCTCATCCTCAAGCTCACCAGCCCCGAAGGCAATGTCAAGTATGTGGCAGCTGCATTCCCCAGCGCCTGCGGCAAGACCAATCTGGCCATGATGGAACCCACCATTCCCGGATGGAAGGTTGAGACCATCGGTGACGATATTGCATGGATGAAGTTCGGTGAAGACGGACAGCTCTACGCCATCAACCCCGAAAATGGTTTCTTCGGCGTTGCTCCCGGCACTTCCATGAAGTCCAACCCCAACGCAATGCGCACTGTCAACAAGGGAAACAGCATTTTCACCAATACCGCTCTTACTGAAGACGGCGGCGTCTGGTGGGAAGACCACGATGACAACCCGGATAGCCTGATTGACTGGCAGCGCCGTCCCTGGACTTCCGATATGAAGGGACCCGATGGCAAGAAGAAAGTCGGAGGCCAAGCGGTCTTAGGAAGACAACAGCAAGCAGCAACTCC
>JAZURH010000089.1:0-5397 GCA_045606125.1 Lentisphaeria bacterium
CTATAAATGGTGTGCGATACAGAACTCGAATCTGTGACCTCTACCGTGTCAAGGTAGCGCTCTAACCAACTGAGCTAATCGCACATATTTTCTTAAAACACTGCTTAATATACAACTCTTTTTCCAAAACACAAATTAACATGACCCATATTTTTCACTCAGGGCTTTCTTAAATTTAAAGATTTGACGAATCTATTGCATTATTACAACAGCATTTCAAACGCAGCATAATCAAATCAACCATATACGAATCAAAAATGGCTGCATCAAAGCCCTTCTGCAGTTAGAAAAGTGCCATGCAAAGTAAGCAATTCCGGTGCAGGTCTCAATATACTGGGAAGCGCAGCAAGAAAATATCCAGCGTCGCCTCCCGTCGCATAAATGGTGAACTTTTCCGGTTCAAGGCGTTGTATTGTCCCGGAAAGGATTTCTCTGAGTGCCCCTATTGCCGCCAGATCTGTTCCCGCCGCCATAGCCTCTGCAGTGCATTTTCCCACTGGAGGCGGCACCGTGTTTTTTATTTCAATCAGAGGCAGCTGTGCTGTAAAGTCATGCAGGGCCCTGCGCATAATCTGGCGCCCGGGCATAATCGCCCCCCCGAGAAATCTCCAACAACCGTCTACGACGACCGTGTTAATGCAGGTGCCGCAATCGACCACAATAACCGGTCCGCCCGCAACGGTACGTGCTGCTGCTGCATTTGCCAATCTGTCCATGCCGATAGTACTGGAATCAACAAGACTGAAATCAATCCGGCTGAAATCCTTCAGTTCCAAAAACCTGAGCCTTTCCCCGTAGCGTTCACTCAATGCGATGCGCGCTTCGGGGACTACACATACAGCAGATGCCTTGATGGACGTGTCCCCTTCCAATTCGGGAAGAAGCCCATCTGCAACCACAGATGGAGTTTCATACACAGATGCCAGACAAACTCTTCCGTCACGTACAAAACCTGCCTGAACATGGGTATTGCCGATGTTTAAATATACGCCGTAGTTCATTGCCTGCGATACATTGAATAAGCCGAAGCAAACAAAAAGAACAAATGCGGCAATGCACCACCAACAAAAGGAGAAACATAACCGCCGCGCCCCAGAGTCAAGCCTATCTGCCCGGATATATAGAACAGAACAAGCATTGCAACTGCCACGGCGAAGCCCTTCACTGCTCCCTTGCGTTCCGTTGAAATCGTCAGTGAAAATGCAAAAAGCGCAGCAACCAGGGAAGCAAGAGGAAGAGTCAGCCTGTGCCACACAAGTACCTGCATAGACACAATGGCACGCCTGGATGTAACGAACGGATTTTTCATTGTTCTGCGCAAAGCAGAAATATTAAGAAGTTCGCTGTCCACCCTGAGTTCTTCAAGATCATTTATATTCTCGCTGAAATCCAGTTTGCGGCTGTCAAAAAATTCGCTTCCCTTCAACTGCAGACCGTCATCAGCATAATGCTGAATAAAACCATCCATAAACAGCCAGCCGTCCTCCTTTCTCTCAGCCTTTGCGGCAGCTGCCATAAACTTGTTTTTTCCGTCTTCTGTATACTGCCGGACGATCACCCCCGTCAGCAGTCCCTTTTCAGCAACTGAATCCATGCTCCAGTCCCGATAATCCCTGGAGTTTCTGAAACTGAAACGCTTCTCTATTCTATGACTTTTTACATTGCCATAATATATTTCCGATGCCTTGCGCCTGCAGGCCGCACCCCAGGATTCATTTATAACAAATACAAGCAGTGCTGATACCACGGCGGATACCCAGACAGGCATTGCACATGCAGCAAGAGACAGACCGGACGCACGCATTGCGGTAAGTTCATTACTGCGTCCCAAAGTCATTGTAAGAAAACTTGTTCCTAAAAGTACGCCAACAGGAATGACATTTACAAGATTGCCCGGCTGCAGCGCAATATAATAAAGCATGGTTTTCTGCAGAGGAACTCCCTTCTCAATAAACTCACTCACATTGTCAAGCACATCCATCAACAGAAACAATGCGACAAAAACAAGTATAGAGCAGATAAAGGGCACAAGAAAACCGGCGCTGATATATCTTATCAGCACCGGAGAGAAGCGTCTTGTACTACTGTTCCCTGACATTTTTATCTTTTGCGGCGCTTTTCATCAAATACGATCTTCACCATTCTGGTGCCGGTGAGGATCTCCTGCAGACTGCGTCCGGAACCGGACACATAGACAAAGATCGGCGTTGTAATGCCGAAGATTATCATAAATATAAAATAAAAGAAAACCCGCCCTATCCAGAAATCCTGTCCGGAATTTCTTACAAGATATATTCCCCAGAAGCGCTGTCCCGGAGTCTGGGTCTTGATGGATATGTTAAGAAGATAATAGCAGAGCACAGTGGTCCAGTATACGATAAAGCCAATATAGAACACATTGTTTCCGCTCAGAATACCTCTGCTGAAAAACCAGGCAAACAAAAGATAATAGACAAGGCCTATTGCAGCCAGGAACACAATATCCGTAATGCCGGCAGCAATTCGCATCCATATTTCCGAAGTCGGCTGAGCAGCAGCATCTTCCACACTGAGGCCATTAGTGGCACCTTTGCCGAAATCCTCGTAGCGCAAACGTATCCTTGCCAGCACCTTGTTCATGAATGTATCATGCTGATTTTCAACCTTTTCCGCAAGTTTCTGCCTGAGAATAGGTTTGAGAAACGAAAGTTCCAGCGCATTCTCCCACTTGGGTATCATTGTGCTGCGTATCTTGCAGTCAAGTGTTATACGCCCCTGCTCAGCCCATTTAACAAGAGTCATTTCATCCGCCGGCTCAAATTCTTCTCCGGACGGAGTCCTCACTATATACAGACGTTCACCTGCCATAATTCACCTTTTCAATAGGAAACCGATGTATTTCCTTTATAATCCCTTTGCACTGTCATGGAGAAGGGTCTGGGAGCCTTGTCTTTGGCATGCACAAGAGCACGCCCGGAATACTGCCACTTCCATGTCCACTTTCCGGCATTTGAGCCTTTTTTACAAAGAGTGGCAGTATAAATCCAATTTCCTGTAAACTCCATTTCACGCCCTATCTGCTTTATAAAGGCAAACACATTGCCCTTAAGCCCACCAAGCACAAGATTCACGCTGCCATCTTCCAGAATCCTGACATTTGCCTGCACAGCAGCCTTTTTCATGGGAATAACACGAACTCTGTCAGAAGCCGCTTTGGCGGCTGCCGCCTTGTCAAGAGGAGAAAAATCCGCATCAAAAACGACTGAAAAAGTTCCCGGAACCTCGATTCTGCCAGACCTGAACTCCGTACTTGCATTGGCAAATGAAAGCTTTACTTTTTCATCAAGCATGACAATAGGGCGATCATCTCCCCTGTCAGTCTTTCTTTTTTCACGCTGACTGTACTCAATCGAACGTGCGATTCCGATATGGGACAAATCATAACTGGCATCAGACAAAAGCACATCATCTATCCTTCCCTGATATACCTTGTCTCCCATGTCATGCAGTTCACGAAGCACTTCATTCAAGGCATCAGGGCCGGAAAGAGATGCTATCTGCCTTGACAACTTTTTCACCACTGCAGTATCCAGCGACATCTTTCCGCATTCTGCAAGATCATACTCGCCGATAGCTCCGGAACCGCCGGGATTGACAAGCACATCGAAATCGGGGCGTACCGGAACACGAATGGACTTTTTACCGTCAGCTCCATTCAATTTCAATGTATGACTTCCCGGAAATGAAACAAACAAATCCTGGAAAACGCCAACATTTCCGGGGGCAATATTCAATTTGCGCCCCATGAGCCTGGCTTTTAATTCAGAATCTCCGCTGTTATAAACCGCCACATAAGCCGGGCGCCATAAAATACGATTTAACAGTTTTCCAACAAGGAAAGTATACAGCAGAAAAGCCAGCACTAAAAATGCAAGCACATATGCTATTTTCTGCATCGGAGTCTTGTACCGGAACTTGCGCATACGGAGAAACCAGTGCCACAGGTCATTAAGCACACCTTTTATCCCTCCCATGTTCACGCTTCCGGAAGAGGCAAAACCCGGAGCTGGTCTGAGCTCCTTCCACTTCAGGGCGATCTCGTCCCTGGTGTCAACTTTTATCTCCGGCTGTTCCGGCATGTTGAACACCATGTTCAGGGGCTGCCATATCCCGTTGTAGTGAATAAGGTCCAGAGGCACAAAACCGCCTGCTGCCACCTGACGTCCAAGTTCATCCAGAGTAATTGGCAGCCCCTCATTGGGAAAACCATCCTTGTAAACCAGCACGCAATCGCTTTCAGAAGCTGCCGGAGCCTCCATGACCGCACCGCATGAACAGGACACGGCACCGCCCGGAGCCGAAGCCATGCATGCAATTCCGCATGTCCTGCATTTAAATAGTATGGTCATCTTGCACCTTGTTGGTTAAGCGTTCAAACAGAATGTTACAACATAACACAATATGCTGATTTTTCAATAGTGCAGTCAATTCCTAACGCACTTGAAGCACTGCTTCCAATCTGCGTCCTGTAATGGCTTCAGTTGCAACGATTTTCCATGTTCCAGCCGGATCATCAAGAGCCAGAGGAAGAACAAAAGACTGGGAGATCAGACGGGTCCTGGTATATTCACTGCGCAGTTTTCCTGAAGGATCATAGACCTGGAACTGTGCTGCTGTCATAATAGGATGTGCTGAATTCAATGTATATGCCACACTCTGCCCGGGACAAGCTTCAACCGCACCGACCGTAAGGCTGAACTCAGGAGCCTTCTGTTCAAGCACCGCATAGGCGGCAGTCTCACCGCTCTTCAATTCACATTCAAACGCACCTGACGCACTTTCCAATGTTCTGTGCGCACGCATATCATAAACGGCGCATTCTGCAAAACGCCTTCCCTGCACCCGGAAGCTTACCTTACGGGTCTCATCGGAAGAGTTCATGATGAAAACCATGCTGCCGCCTTCCTGCAAGCGATATACAACCTTTTCACATCCAGTGGCAAAATCTCCGGCAAAGGGGAAATCATCATGAACATATTTGTCGAGCAATGCCTTCCATTCAGCAGATGCAGCAGCCGCCTTTGAAATATTCCTGCTGCGCAGCATTCCATAGCTGCTCCATTCTTTGAGCAGCCATCCAGCCCTGCCCTTGAAATATTCCTGTCTGCTTTCCTGGCCGCCGTTTTTCAGGAAACGATCATATTTACCTGGAAGAATATCTGCCACCACAAGACCGCCATTCTGAACGAACTCTTCCATGGCCTTCCAGTCTTCAGATGAAAGGCAGCGTATTCCGGGAAGGAAAAGGACCCTGTATCCTTCAAGTCCCTCCCTGTCCAGTCGCTCACTGGGAATATAAGTCGGATCGTAGCCATGTCGTTCTGTGAGTCAAGGAGTTGCTGCTTGCTGTTGTCTTCC
>JAZURH010000090.1:0-9198 GCA_045606125.1 Lentisphaeria bacterium
CCCTTTGACGGCATGGCAATTAATCCAGTCATAAGGCTCAAGCGGGACGGCAAGACCATAGTCTATAATCCGCTGAGCCAGACGGGTTCGCCCCATTTGCTGAAAAAGGAAGATTTTGCTGAACTTATCCCTGTGTTCAGAAAGTTTCAGAATACACGCCTAAAGCATAACTTCTACATTCTCAATTCCTCGCCCTTTAACGGCAACTGGTTTGATGACGAGGCCTGGGCCAGAACCCTTAATAATTTCAGCATGCTTGCATGGGCTGCAAAGGAATACGGCTTTGCCGGACTCTGCCTGGACATCGAACCCTACGCATTGACCAAGCTGCCCTTCATGTACCGTCCCCATCTGGGATATTCCTTTGAGGAAACTGCCGCAAAGGTCCGTGTCCGCGCAAAGGAGCTTATTGAAGAAATCAACCGTCAGTTCCCCAATCTCACACTGTTTACATTCTACTGGGCATCCCAGTGCAATTCTGCATACAAGGAAGCCAATCCGGAAATACTCAAAAGCTCCAAGACCGGGCTTATGACCGCATTTTTCAACGGCATCTATGACGGAGCACCGGACACCATGAAAATCGTTGATGGAAATGAAGGACCCGGATATCATGCGGCATGCGAAGATGACTATGCAAAAATACTGGGAAAATTCAATCGTTTTGCTGCATCATGGATAGATCCGGCTAATCATGAGAAATTCTGGAAAATAACCACCATGGGCGTTGCTTTCTATATGGACAGTTATATTGACAGGAAGAAGCCGTCCAAGTGGAATCTCTATGAAAAATCAGACAATCCGGCTCAGCTGCTCGCGTCCAATGTCAGGCATGCAATGGACTATACTGACGAGTATGTGTGGTTCTGGTGTGAGCGTGGCAACTTCTGGCCCGGCATCTTCAAGTCAGGGCATAAGTCCTGGAATGAACAGCTTCCTTATTGCAGTGCTGCCATTGAAGCTGGCAGGGACATGGAAGCCGCAATAGAGAAATATGCTTCTCCCGTGAATCTGCTGAAAAACAGTGCCCTTGACCCCGGGAACAGCGGGAAGCACAATGGCCCGGATCAGTATGATTGCGGTATCAGGGACTGGACAGCATGGCAGGCATGTGACACGCCCACGGGCACCATAAAAAGCGAAAATGGTATGGTGCGCCTTGTCAATGTCACCAACGGCGGTATTTCCCAGGGATATTACGGAAATATCAAGGCGGGAAATCAGTACATCCTTACCGCCCGTTGCAAGAATGAAGGCAACTATGGCACTCCTACTCTTACCTATTTCTTCCGGGATGAACCGGATAAGGGCCCCTGGGGAAATCAGTCAACTATATTCAGTGAGGAAGACAAGGACGGATGGAAGAAGGCTACCATTTATCTTACAGTACCTCCCGGACATAACATAGCCACGCTGGTTGTATATGCCGGAATCAATGGTTTTCAGGATTCAACTGGCAAAGATAAGGGATGCCTGATTGATGACATAGTACTGCGTGAAGTCATTTATCCCTGGACGAAGAAGTGATTTTTTCTGATAGTAAAATAAAAAAGAGAGGTGTTCTTATGAAAAAAAGATTCACACTGATTGAGCTTCTGGTCGTTATCGCCATCATAGCTATTCTGGCAGCAATGCTGCTTCCCGCTCTGGCAAAAGCCCGTGCAAAGGCCCGTTCCATTGCCTGTGTCAACAATCTCAAGCAGGTTGGCACATCTTCACTTATGTATGTGGCTGATTACAATGGCATGCTGGGTCGTAATGGTGTCGGCACTGGAGCCGGATATGATGATTGGTTCCATCCTATGCTGCAAGCCGGTGTGCTTTCCACTACTGACGAAACCAAAGGTGATGAACTTTTGTGCCCCGGGCGTGTTCCATATAAAAACAGAAACAATAAATTATATGCATACGGCGGACAAAACAAGGCATACGGAAGCAATTCAATTACTGCATACGAATCCGCATGGGTTCGCGGTAAGAGATTTGAACCTGGATATTTTGCCAGTGCTATTTCCGAGGGGCTGCTGAAATCTCCATCTCTGGCGATTATAAATGGCGATAGCTACAGTGATTTTTTTATTAAAAACTTCAAGAATGACCAGGCACGAAAGGTTTGGCTTGATGCAACGACTGCTTCGGATACCTCTGAAGGCAGTGCCGGCTTCAATGTGGGCGCTCATGGCAATCACGGTAATTTCCTCTTCTTTGACGGTCATGTTGAATCCATAAATTCAATGGGCAATTTCCGCTCCAAGATACGTGATTGCTGCACTGCGCAGGGACAGACACCGTTTACTCCTTCAGTGTACGGCCCCGGCGGAGCGTTCATGGCATATTCAGCGAACTGATTGCTTCAGGAATATTCTATTCAACAGAGGTGATTTCGTAAAACAAAATTACCTCTATATTGTGACCGGCTGAAATATTAAGGTGGCGGGATAGTTGATGCTGTCCCGCCTTTTTAGTTTTGGGCGAAGGATGTATGATGGTTTTTCTGTTGCTTTATCCTGCGCCTATGCATGGGGCTATATGCTTAAATTGTGAATGCCGGTCCTGTATTCTCTGCCGCAATAGATCGCCGTTGTGTTTTCCGGGACAGTCAGCCTGATTGTTTTGTCCGACTCCTTTGTCAGGCATATTTCCCCTTTGGGCGTCGGTTGTTTGACGGACAGCCATTCAAGTCCGCAGAAGTTTGGATCCACTGTGAACTTGGTGAAACCGGGTTCGACCGGTCTGATTCCAGCGATGAACCGCATCATTATGTTTGCCGCAGATGTTGCCCATGCGTGGTTCCAGTCCTGATTTGGTTTCAGTGTATCGTCCCATGCTTCCATGGTCACTGTTGCGCCTTTTTCCAGCATGTTCAGCCAGGAGCGGAGTCCGTTGCCGGTCATCAATTCGAAGCCATGCTGCGCCAGACCGTTTCTGAAGCATGCTTCCAGCAGGAATTGGGATCCGTATACGCTGCAGTCCATACCCTTGGAAAGTATTGCTTTCTTCATTGCGTCAGTAATGTGGGCCACATTGAAATACAATGGGAAAAATACGCTGTGCAGAGCAGTATGGTCTGAATTCAGACTGTCTGCAAACATATCCTGTTTGTAGAGCAGGCGCACCATTGCATCCTTTACTTTTTTTGCCTTGTCTGCAAAATGTTTTTCCCCGGTGAGTTGATATGCCGTATTCAATGCACCATAGTAATATGAATTTGGGACGGTATTTATTTCACCGAATACATATCCGTCCCGTTCTGTCTGGGGCCAGTCCACAATGTCCTTGAGCAAACCGGTCTCGGAGCAACCTGCAATACAGTCATTCAGCAGTCCGTAATTGTTTTCATATTCGCACAGAAGGCTTTTTTCCAGATCATTCCTCCAACGGGCGATTGCCTCCGTATCACCTGAATACAGTACATAATCACGTATTACGGCCGGCATTATAAGACGCCATTCCTTTGGCCAGGTGGGGTGCTCAAACAGAAAGTCTATGGTATTCTTTGCTATATCGTAGTTTCTGTCGCAGCAGAAATGTGTGAGCTGGTTTATGAAGGCGTCACCCTCGTATGGTTTTCTTTCCCTGTTTCCGTCGATGTATACACCGAAACAGGCCGTTGCCTTGATGCTGTATTTGCAGAAATCCCAGATTCTGTTCAGTGAATGATTGGAGCATTTGAAATCGGAGGCATTGTCATCGAAATCACAGAAGAACTCCTTTCTGCGCAAGGTAATGTCACCCGAACACGGACTCAGCTCTACATAGCGGAAAGGTGCTACTTCCGTTTCTGCGCCCTCTGGCAGCCGGGGGTCTATAATGTTCGGGTCCGTGGGTGAAACTCTATAGGGATTCTGGAAATCCTTGATAGGGAACATAAAGGAGGTGCATCCCTTTTCGCAGTGTTTGGTGAATGATTGAAATATGCGGTGACCGCCCGGATTACTGTCTATCCTGTGCGGGGAAGATAGTTTTTCTCCAATGCAAATCGTTAAATCAACCGCTTGTGTCAGGCAGCATTGGATCTCAAGTGTTGCAAATGCGTCTTTGTCGAAATCAATCAGTGCTCCTGCACTGTTGAGTCTCAGGTGTTTTTCTGTTGTATTGTGCATGAAAAGTAAACCTCGTTTGAAAATGTTCTGTTTAAAACTTAAGGCATGGCAGAGATAATTCAATTTATGATAGTTTTAAAGATATTTAAGTTTTTGATATTCAGGATGCAGTGTGTATGATTTCAATGGCTGTTCTATGAAAGATATTCAGCGGAAGAAAAGTGTTGCTGTGAGAGCCGCTGTCCGCATGGCTATCCCGGTTCTTAAAGCAGAGGAAAACGGTAAGCTGCTTTGGCTGGGGACGGTGGAAAAGGTCTGTCAACTCATGAATGCCGACTGTAGAAAGTTTGTGTTCAGGTGCGAAATTGAGATGCGCACTGGGCTTGACTGCATCAGGAAATGCTGTGCATACAGTCGAAATCATCAGGCTGTCAACTTTTATATTGCGGCAGTTCTGAAGTCATATTGAGCGTCGGGTCATCATTTCCGCCCATTGCTCCAGAAGATTTCTTGCTTCAGACGGCGGGAAAGTCTCAAGTATGTTCATGGCGTCCCGTATAAAGGATTCAGCCATTGCACGGCAGCGGAACAGGGCACCTGATTTTTTAACGCATTCCGCTGCATATTCCACATCTTCAGGTGAGATGTTTTTGCTGCCAAGTATGGAAAGGACCTTTTTTGATTCCTCAGGAGGCAGGCTGCGCAATGTGTCCAGCATCATGACAGTGCGCTTGCCTTCGCGGATGTCCGATCCTATGGGCTTTCCGAATACCTTTTCATCGCCGAATATGCCGAGTATGTCATCCTGCATCTGGAAAGCCAGTCCGCAGCAGACTGCAAAGTCACCCAGCAGCTGTGCACGTCTGTTTTCCGCCGGAGATATTCCGCTTCCCAGGGCTGCGCCTGCTTTTGCACAGAAGGCAAGCAGCGCCCCGGTCTTGAGGCGCATCATTTCCATTACCATGTCCGTTGTTACAGTTTCCCATGGCATGTAGCTCATGCGTATGTCCATCTGTTCGCCGGATAGCAGTTCAGGATTGAGTTTCATGTTCATTTCCGTCGCCAGAGCCGCCAGCAGTTCTGCCGGTGCGTCTGTATGCAGTATCTGATCCACTGCAAATCCGTGAAGAAGATCCCCGCCGAGAATGGCAAGTGCCTGGCCGAAATCCGCGGCTGCTTCATTTGAGAGTCCCAGTTCCCCTTCGCCAAGTTTTGCGGCAAATACATGGGCGGTGTCATGCCCACGCCTTATCATATCATGGTCGATGATGTCGTCATGGAGCAGTGTCCAGGTATGGAACATCTCCACACCAGCCGCAGCCCTTACGACTTTTTCAGGAGAACCACCGCACAGCATTGCACTGAGGATGAGAAGTGCGGGGCGCAGGGCTTTTCCCGGTTTTCCGAAATATGATCTTGCGGTTGCGGCAAGGTGCCTGTCCGTGGTAAATCTGTCCTCATCAAAATATCTGTGTATCTCAGCGTATGTGCTTTTTGCAGTTTCACTGAGAAATGATTGAAAATCGGCTTTGCTCATGGTTTTATTTTTTGTTTTTTATGTTATGTTACTTTGTTTTGTTTTAGTGAACATAATATAGCTTGACATTTTATAAATAAAGGGAGAAATCATGTCCGCAGAACTGAAAAATGAACTTGCCGCCATTCTTAAACCTGTAGGACAGGAACATTTGCTCCGTTTCTGGGATAAATTGAACGCAGAACAGCAGGGCATTCTTTCCGGTCAGATAAAGTCCGTGGACTGGCCTGCTGTTATAGAGTGGGTACGGACGGCGGGAGAGGGATTTTCCTCTGATGTGCTTGAAAAGCTGCAGCCGGCGGCATATAAGGCGGCTGTCCCATCCAATGAAGATGAGCGTGAACTGTATGACCGCGCTTTGGAACATGGAATATCCATGCTTAAGGCAGGGCAGGTCGCCGCTTTTACGGTTGCAGGAGGACAGGGGTCCCGGCTCGGCTATGATGGACCCAAGGGGACATACCGTGTTTCACAGCTTAAGCAGAAATCACTTTTCCAGCTTTTTGCGGAAGGGCTGATTCGCAATCAGAAAAAATACGGCAAGGTCATCCCATGGTATATTATGACCAGCAATATAAATGACATGGCCACCAGGGAGTTTTTCAGGGAAAATGATTTCTTCGGGCTGGATGAAGGGCAGATCATGTTCTTCGCTCAGGGTATGCTTCCCGCCTTTGATATTGCATCCGGAAAAGCTCTCATGGATACATGTTATTCTCTTGCATTAAGTCCTAATGGGCATGGCGGCAGCTTTGCAGCTCTAAAAGATTCCGGTGCGCTGGATGATATGAAAAGGCGTGGGATAAAGGCTGTTTCATACTGGCAGGTGGACAATCCCCTTATCAAGCAGTGCGATCCGCTTTTCCTGGGACTTCATGATATTCTTGGTTCGGACATGAGCAGCAAGGCCCTTATAAAAAGAGATGCCGGTGAAAAATTAGGTCATTTCTGCATTCTGGACGGCAGGCTGATTATCATTGAATACAGCGATATGCCTGAAAGCCTTCTGTACAGGACTGAGGAGGACGGGCGTCTGGCTTTCCGCGCCGGCAGTCCGGCAATGCATGTCATATCTCCTGATTTTATTGAGCGTATAACTGGCGGCAAGCTTGATTTTATGCCTCATCGCGCATTGAAAAAAGTTGCCCATATAGATGAGGATGGCAATAGTGTGAAGCCTTCTGAACCCAATGCCGTGAAACTGGAGTTTTTCCTTTTTGATGCGCTTCCACTGGCAAATGCGCCGCTTGTATTTGAAGGCTGCAGAGAAGATGAGTTTGCTCCTGTAAAGAATGCTGAAGGTCAGGACTCTCCTGAATCATGCCGTCGTCTGATGCTGGAAAAAGCTGTGAGAATGCTTGAAGGCGCCGGGATATCCTTCCCGAGGACTGCTGATGGGCAGCCTGATGCAGTCGTGGAGCTTTCCCCTGCATTGTTCGGGTGTTCTGAGGATGTCAGGGAAAATATTTCCATGATACCGGAGATACGCCCCGGAGATTCCGTATATATAGGATGAGCCGTGAAGACTGTGTCTGTATCATGCCGTTCATGAACATTATCCGATGAAAAAGTTTTTGATCAACAGTGTCCTTTTTGTTTCAATGCCGCTGCTTCTTTTTGTAGTTGGCAATTTTTCAGACGGTGCATCGAGACGCCTGGCAAAATGCCTGTCATGGCTTTTCTGTCTTTTCAGCCGCTCAGGCATGAAATTGATAAGAAGCAACCTGAAGGTGGCATTTCCTGAGATGGACAAAAAGAGCATAAGTTCCATGTCAAGGAAAGTCGTGTTCAATTCAGTCTGGAACTGGATTGATTTCATCAGGCTTATCAGGCATCCGGAAAGGGTCATGTCCTTTGTCAACGGAGTGGACATGCCGGATGGAATAGAGGAGCCTGTGATGCTGTGCCTCCCCCATCTTGGCAGTTGGGAACTTCTGGCACAGGCTATTCCATTCAGCATGAAAGGTCCATGTGCCGCGGTTGCCTCCATTTTCCCTTATGCAAAGCTGAACGATATTCTCACAAGGTCCCGCTCTGCAAATGGACTCAGCATAATTCCCCGTGAAGGCGCTGTGCGCGGCGTGCTGCGCGCGCTGGGAGAGGGCGTCAATGTTGGGATACTGATAGATCAGAATCTGAGCCCCAAACATGGAGGGGTGTTTGTGGATTTTTTCGGGCTGCCTGTTCCCACCAGCCCTCTGCCTGCCATGGCAGCCCTGCGTAGAAAGGTCACATTGCTGAACAGTGCCTGCATACGGGAGGAAAACGGCAAATTCCGCATAATATGCGAAGTTCTTTCTCCACCGGCATTAGGAGAGGATCAAAGGGACATAACACAGCGGATAATAGAGGCCAATGAAAGATTGATACGGCGTTGGCCGGAACAATATACGTGGATGTACAAGTGCTGGTTCTATACTCCGACGGACCTGGAGCCAGAAAGGGCGGCCAGGCTTCCCTTCTATGCTAAACCGCCGAAGTATCCATCCAGGAGACAATAACGCAAACAACGGATTTTTTATGGACATTATCAGAATCAACAATCTCAGGGTACAGGCTATTGTAGGATGCAATGCACATGAACGCACAAAGGTGCAGCCTCTCCGCATTACAGTAAGTATAGTTTTTGATACATGGAACGCCGCCGCCACTGATGATCTGCGCAATACAATAAACTATGATGATCTTGCCAAGCGCATAACGGCCATGGTGGAACAGTCCGAGTTTATGCTGATAGAGACTATGGCCCAGCATGTGGCTGATATTGTTCTAATGGATGAGCGGGTACTTGAAGTTACTGTTGACATTGTCAAGCCGGAAGCCATGGAGAATGCTGATTCCGCCGAGGTGATAATTACAAGGTCAAGAAACAATGAATGAACTTTTTTTGCTATTGATGTTCATAGTTGATTTCGGGCTTTTGCTTGTTTTGTACAGATTGTTCGGGCGTACAGGAATATTTGCATGGATACCGGCGGCTACGATACTTGCCAACATACAGGTGATGAAGACCGTGGAGTTATTCGGCATGACGGCGACCCTTGGAAATGTTGCTTACGCCTCCATATTCCTGGCCACTGACATACTGTCGGAGAATTACAGCCGGGAGGATGCACGCACAGCTGTATGGCTCGGACTTGTATCTTCAATCGCAGCGACGGTCATAATGTATCTTGCGGTCATGTTTGTCCCATCCGCACACGACTATGCACATGAAAGCCTGAAGTCCCTTTTCACCGTGATGCCCAGGGTTGCATTTGCCTCGCTTGTGGCGTACATTGTCAGTCAGATGAATGATATTTATATCTACCATTTTATGAAGAAGAGCAGACCTGGCATGAAGTATCTCTGGATGCGCAATAATTTTTCCACTTTGCTGAGTCAGCTGCTGGACAGTCTGATTTTTTCATTCGTGGCATTCTGGGGTACTTTTCCCACAAGGGATTTCATATTCATCGTGCTTACAACATATCTATTCAAGGCTCTTGCCGCATTGATCGACACGCCGTGCATTTATCTGGCGGCCCATTGGTTCAAGAATGGAAAAATAAGAGAAGCCTGAACGGAGGCAAAATGAGAACAGTTGGAATTGACATGGGCACGACTGCTGTAAAGGCG
>JAZURH010000091.1:0-7965 GCA_045606125.1 Lentisphaeria bacterium
ACCTCCTGGGCCACAACCAGGCGCTCTAACCAACTGAGCTACTGGCATCATCTATGCCAAAAACAGCGAGTAATATGCTTCAAAAAAATGTAATGTCAAATCAATTGTTCAGTTTTTTGTCATTTACCCCTACTTTTTCACAAAAACAACAGAACATTCCGGAAAAACAGGAATAAAATATGATATCAGAACGGACCGGCAGCATTCACTTCATGATCAAGTTCTTCAAAAAACTTTTCCATGAAATCATGCCTGACCATTGCCATCCTGCGTCCTTCTCCGGTCATCATCCCGTCTCTTATGTATCTGAGTTTCACAAGATATTCCCTGTAAGCGGAATCCTCCCTGCTGTAACTTTTCGAAGCCAACGCCTCGTCCTGCCTGTTATGAACGCGGGAACCTATCCTGCCGGAAAAATGAAAAGCCCTTCCGATGCCGACGGCCCCTATTGAATCAAGCTTATCCGCATCATAGACACATTTTGCCTCCAACGAAACAGGAATACCGTCCGCGCTCCGTTTTCTGTAGCGATGAGTCCTGACGCACTCAGCCACTTTTCCGATCAGAACTTCATCGGACACTCCCAGGGAACGGAGCACTTCGGGTGCCATTTCCGCGCCAAGGACGGCATGATCGGTCTTTCCGCAGTCCGCAAGTTCAACCGGCCGACCTATGTCATGAAGAAGCGCTGCCAGCTCCACCACAAATACATCAGCCTTTTCCACGGCGGCAATGGCAACCGCATTTGCTCTGACACGACATGTATGATCCCAGTCATGGCATGCAGGACTGGAAAGCAGTATCCCCGACACTGCCTCCTCTACCTTTGCCATAAGTTCCCCATGTTTCATAGCAGTCGCTCACTTCAGAAGCATGCAATCCCCGTAGCTGTAAAAGCGCATTCCATTTTCCACGGCCTTCCGGTATGCAGCAAAAACCCTTTCCTTGTCCGCAAAAGTGCAGACAAGCATGATCAGCGTTGACTGGGGAAGATGGAAATTGGTAAGAAGCGCATCAGGAACAATTGCCTTGTACGGAGGATACAGGAAGATCGATGTGCTGCCCGACCTTGGGGCGACCTTGCGGGTTCCCGGCACAACGCAGCTTTCCAGCACACGTACTGTAGTCGTGCCAACGCAGACTATGCGCCCTCCCTCGTCCCGGGTGCGGTTTATTGTTTCCGCAGCTTCTTCAGTAAGGAAAAAGCGCTCCTCGTGCATCACATGCTCTTCCACCGTCTCGGCGCTTACAGGCTTGAATGTACCTGCACCCACATGAAGTGTAAGAGTCACCACCCGGACTCCCCGGCTTTTAAGTTCATCAAGCATCTCACTGGTAAAATGCAGCCCGGCAGTAGGCGCCGCCACAGCACCCGGATTTCTGGCATATACAGTCTGGTAACGCTCCGTATCATCGGCAGTGGGCGTTCTTGTTATGTATGGAGGAAGCGGAACCTGCCCTGCTCTTTCCATAAGGGAAAGCACATCATCCGTATCGAACTCCACATTGAACGTCCCGTCCTCATTATGCTCCAGAACAGTGAAAGAAGCCTCATCCCCATCCATAAGCACCTTTGCTCCGGGCTGCATCCTGCGTCCCGGCTTGAGAAGGCATTGCCAGCTTCTGCTGCCAAGCTGCTTCAGTACAAAAGCCTGTACACGACCGCCGCTTCCCTCCCGTATGCCGAAAAGGCGTGCCCGCAGGACCCTGGTGTCATTAAGCACAAGGCAATCACCGGGCTTTATATAAGACATGAAATCCGTAAACGGATGTATTTCCGGTTCGCCTGAAACCCTGTCCAGCACCATCATGCGCGAACCGTCCCTGCGCTGTGCCGGAAACTGGGCTATCAGTTCATCTGGAAGTTCAAAATCAAAATCACTTACTTTCATATTGCAGATGCAGGCCTGTTCCTCAGCGGGACATTGCCCTCCTCATATCCATCTCGTCGGACTTTTTCTTCAGTGTCTCCCGCTTGTCATGCACATTTTTTCCGCGGCACAAACCAAGCTCCACCTTGACCCGTCCTCTGTTGAAATACATTGAAAGAGGTATGAGAGTGAGTCCCTTGGCCTCAACACTTTTCTTGAGCCGGAATATCTCCTTCCTGTGCATGAGAAGCTTTCTCTGCCTCCGCGGCTCGTGATTGAAGCGGTTTCCATGTTCGTACGGCGCAAAATGGGCTCCCATCAGCCACAGTTCACCCAGCCTGACCACAGCATAGCAGTCCACCAGACTGACTCCATTGGCACGGCAGCTTTTCACTTCCGTGCCCTGCAGTTCTATTCCCGCCTCGAATGTTTCAAGAACGGCATAATCATGACGTGCCTTCCTGTTCTGGGCTATTATCTGCCGCCCTTCATTCTGCTTGCTCTTTCCAGGCATTTAAACATTTCCCCTCTTAATAAAACAAAACTTTGCCTTAAATATATTGTGTTTTGCAGTTTAATCCATTGAAATAAACAACATTTAATGATAAATTACCGCGTTTACCGGCAATAGAGGCGGCACAACCGGAAAACAGGGGAATTCAGCCGCAGCAGAAATCATGGAGAAAAAATGCAGGACCTACTTCTCAAGGACTACGTTGACAGGCGCGCTCTGGAACGCATACAGCTGGAAAGGATGCGCGCGACATTGGAAAGAGTATACGCCAATGTCCCCTTCTACAGGGAGTCATTCGACAAGCAGGGCGTAAAGCCCTCGGACCTCCAGACTCTGGCAGACATCGCAAAGTTCCCCTTTACAATGAAGAAGGACCTGAGGGATCACTATCCCTTCGGCCTTCTTGCAACTGACAACAAGAACATCGTGCGCATACACGCATCCAGCGGCACCACGGGAAAGCCGACTGTCGTATGCTATACAAGGAACGACCTGGAATGCTGGAGCGAGACCATGGCAAGAAGCCTGCAGATGTGCGGTCTTTCTGAAAATGATATAGTCCAGGTAGGATATGGATACGGTCTTTTCACAGGCGGCCTGGGAGCCCACTACGGTGCAGAACGCCTGGGTTGCTCAGTTGTACCAGCCAGCGGCGGCGCGACGGAAAAACAGCTTATGCTCATAAGGGACTTCAATGTCTCAGCCATCATGTGCACGCCCTCCTTCTTCATACACATGATTGAAGAAGCTGAAAAACTGGGCATAGACCTTAAGAAGACCAATCTGAAAAAAGGCGTTTTCGGAGCAGAGCCATGGACAGAGGAAATGCGCTCCATGATCGAAAATCGCACAGGCATAGACGCCCATGACATATTCGGTCTCTCTGAGATCATGGGACCGGGCGTGTCCTGTGACTGCGAATGCCATAACGGACTTCATGTGTTCGAAGACCACTACTACCCGGAAATCATAGATCCCGACACGGGAGAAGTAAAGGCACCGGGCGAAGAAGGTGAACTTGTATTTACAACAATAACAAAGGAAGGAATGCCCCTTATCAGATACAGGACCAGAGATATTTCCTGCCTCCATTATGAGACATGCGAATGCGGCAGAACCATAGTCCGGATGGAAAAAGTACGCCGCAGGACGGATGACATGCTGATCATACGCGGCGTGAATGTATTCCCGACCCAGGTGGAAAGTGTTCTTCTCAGCATAGAAGGCATCCAGCCCTACTACCAGCTGGTAGTTTCACGCACAAAGGCCATGGATGAGCTGGAAGTTCGCGTGGAAGTCACACCGGACATCATTTCGGACGAAGTGGGCAAGCTTGAAAAAGTCCGTGCTCTCATTTCCGGCAAGATCAAGCAGATCATCGGAATATCGGCCCGCATAACTCTGGTCGAACCGGGCAAAATAGAACGCACGGCGGGCAAAGCCAAGCGCGTAATAGATATGCGCAACACATAATCCGGAAACAGCGGAGGCCGGGACAAAATGAAAATAGATAAAGTCGCAGTGTATCTGGCATCATCCATGCCTGATAACCCGGCCTTCGTTCAGGCAGTGGTGTCAGTCGGGGAATATATTGCTGAAAACGGCATGACTCTGGTTTACGGCGGTTCAGCCGAAGGCACCATGAAGACCCTTTCAGACGCAGTTCTGTCAAAGGGCGGCAAAGCCATAGGCGTATTTACAAAAGGCCTGCCGGAGCACATGCTCTGCCCCGGTCTCAGCGAAACATATATTACAGCAAATCTGGCTGAACGCAAGGCGAAGATGCTGGAACTGGCAGATGTGGTAATAGCACTGCCGGGCAGTTTCGGCACATGGGATGAATTGTTTGACGCCCTGGCGATCTCAAAGATGAACACACTCTTCCACGGCGGCGGTATGCCGATAGGCCTTGTAAATGTAAACGGCTTCTACGACCATCTACTCAAGTTTATTGAAGTGTCCGAAGACACAGGCATAACACCCTCATCATGCAAGGGGCTGTTGAAATCAGCGGCGACCGTGGAAGAATTGTTCGAACAATTCAGGCGGATCTGACCGGGCCGGAGTCTGCACTCCGGCCGCAGCCCCCATCTTTTTCATATCAACGGTGCAATCGGCACATTTTTACAGGGTAAAATTATTTCTACCCGTTTTTGCAAGGTGCAGTTTCTTAGTCCTCTGCGTTCCGTCAGGCATTGTAACTATGGCCTCATAATCACCGTAGAATCCCCTGAAGGACGCCTTTCCATCTGCGTCCGTCTCCGCCTGCGTATTTGTGCGCCATGTTTCGTTCAGCAGCTTTTTAACCACATAATATGCAGGTTTCGGCGTAAAGTCATACCTTACAAATCCACCGTAATAGATGTTTTCGCCGGATGTCATGTCTCCCTGGGGTGCAGCATGAGCGAAACCATCCACCAGATTCCAGTATATTATGGCTTCCATTGCAGGGTGGGCAAACCAGATGTGATACAACCTCCGGATGATTTCTGCCTGAAGTTCCTCATCTTCCATATTGTTGCTGAACGCCGGTATTGTAACTTCAGTGATTTGCTGGGGAATATTCAATGCGGCATACACATCCATAGTTTCATTGAGAAGCCCTGCATCAAAGTACTTGAGCCGCTTAATTATCGGCTCTATTTCATTCCGCAGCAGGAACATATGGAACTGCATACCTATGGAATCAATGCGGCAGCCCTTAGCAAGCGCCCTTTCGATCTGCATGAAATAAGGTGAACGATTGGCATAGCGGTTTTCAAGCCCCCAGACACGGCAATGTGCCTCGTTTATTATAAGCCTGTTGCTGCACCTGAAATATTTTTCCGCTGTCTTGAAACTCCATTCAACGAACTCCGGATCACGATAGAAAAGGGACTTGCTATCGAAATTGAAGAAGGTCTCATTGGTGACTTCCCAGTCCCTAATGCGGCCGGAATATCTTTCAGCCAATTCCTCAAAGCGCTTTTCCAGATAGTATTTTTCTGTCGCTACATCGGCTTCCTTAAGCCATTTGGGAAGGAAAGTGGCATAGTTCAGGCAATGGGCCTTGGGCATAATGCCGTTGGCTTCACAATATTCCAGGCACAGATCAGGAGCGGGACGGCGGTAAAGCTTCGGGCTGTCTCTGTCGTAGCGGGGCTTGCCCTGCTCCGGTTCTATGTCACTCCAGTAAAAAGGAAGAGTGGCTATATTGAAGCAATCGGCAAAAAGCCTTTTGTATTCATCATTCTGTTCCTGATGGGAAAACTCATCCAGCATGAACAGATTGGCGCCTATCTTGAAATCGCTGCCTACCTGCCTGAAACTGATCCTGGCTCCGGCGACAGGCTTCCCGTCCCCATCGGTAACATTCAGTACGCCGTCCCCTTTCCTGTGCTTCTCTATACTGGCGGCGGTCCAATCCTCAAGTGTACGGTCACCCAAATTAAACAGTCCGAGAATTTCATCATTAAACATCATAATTCTCCATAAAAAATTAAAAACATTCACAAAAAACAAAAATTAATATACCTTACTTATTGACAATGACAATTTTTTTTGTACTATGTGCATAAAAGTGAAAAATGCGGTGCTAACTCAAAGCCCGGATACAACAGCCAGCCATGTCTGAACTTCATGGTGACAAAGGACATAGATGAAACTGCATGGGTGGACCATGTTGAAATTCGCGAAATCAAGAAGGAGAACTGAACATGTCAGCAAGATCACATTTTCCGACAATGCAATCACCATGCACATTTTCACAGCAAGGTGAAAGTGCCGTCTTCTCAAACGAATACATAAGCTGGATTTTCAACAGGGAGACCGGACAGCTTACAGGCGCAAAGGTACATTACGGCACCAATGAAAATCTCCTCGGCACCCCCTTGACTGCCCATATTTCCGTTGCGGAAAACGGTACCAATGTGGTCTACACAGCAGGAGAGCCGGCAGAATCTGTCAAGTTCACGGAGAACTCCGTTGAAAGAACATGCCCCTTTGCTGCAGGGGACGGCAAAACGCTCAAGGGTATTGTGCTTCAGCAGACCATTACCATCGGAGAATGGGGAGACGCAACATGCAAATTGGCATTCCGGGTGACGGAACCGGTCACAAATGTAAATGCGGTGCGTCCGGTGCTGTTCAGCGTCAAAGACCACATGACATTCCTGGGAATAAGGCACAGGCACATTAACGGCACAGGCTACTGGACACAGCATTGCATGCAGTGGACAAAGCTGGGTGCAGGAAAGCTCTTCACTGATCCCATGCCATACCTGAGTAACGGTCTGCCACTCACAATGCTCCTGCTTAAACCCGGCACAGAAGGCATACAGCTGGAAATGGGAGACGACATTGCCGCATGGTCACAAGTACCCGGCTACCAGGAAGGCATGCTCCTTTACCTGAGAAGCAAAAAAAGCTATGAGATCAGGCAGGCTCTGTTCATGGATATGCCGGGCCAGACCATATCAAAGGACATAGAGCTGTCCTTCAGGCTGTCCATGCCTTTCGTAAAGAAGAACATTGTCCCCCTGCGTCGCGCCTCATCAGTTATACGTCCAACAGAAGGATTCGACAAGCTGTTCCCCGACAATGAATTCCTGGCAAAACTTGAGAACGCAGGATATGACTTGCTGCGCTTCCATCTGGATGCGGACAGATTCAAGACGGGCATATTCTGGAGAGATGCTGTATATCCCCCCTTCCCACCGGAATACATGAAAAAACTGGATCAGTTCATTGCGGACTCCCATACCCACGGTATCAATGTAGTCCCCTATTTCTCCGTAAAGGAAATGCACCCTGTAGCCCCCTGGTACAAGGACCACAGCATGGAATGGGCACGCCAGCAGACAGAAGGATACGGTCTGAGGGTCAGTGAATACGGCTCTGTAATGTGCCTGGCATCCGGCTGGGAACAGGTGCGCCGGGAGACTATCAAGCAGGTACTCGACAATCATGACTTTGATGGTACCTACTACGATTGGGCAGCAGGTCTTGAATGCTGCAACTCCAAACATTCGGAAAAAGCCCATTGGGATAATGACAGGCTCCTGGACTTCCTGAAATGGACTGCAGACTCTTTCAAAGACCAGAATGAAAGATACCAGCACTATACTTATGTTGCTTCATACTCCCACGAAAATACGGCATCAATGGTGATATGCGAGGAAAAGTCATTTCCCGAAACAGGGTTTGAAATGTTCACTCCACACGTTCACTTCGTAAATATCGCACCACGCCAGATATGCGAAATACTGCCGGCATCCGCTTCGGACGCAGACCGCAGGCGCCTGGCAATGTGCGCTCTGCTTCATCATGCCTCCGTATCTTCAGTAAGATCAGCATACCTGGATTTCTACGCCGAACTGGACTGGCTGGATTCTGTGACAGAATATGAAAAGCATGCCGCCCCGGGAGAAGGCATTATTGCTTCAGGCAATGAAAATGTCGGCTTCAGCATCTACTGGAACAGAAATGACGGTAAAATGATGATCGTTGCGGCAAACCTTTCTGACAGCAGGCAGAAAGCCGGATACAAAATCACAATTCCAGAACAGAATACAAAGGAAGACACTTTGGAAGTGCCTCCCA
>JAZURH010000092.1:0-2634 GCA_045606125.1 Lentisphaeria bacterium
GCCTTACGCCGGTATTGCCGGACAGGCAACCTCAGAGAGTGCGACATAAGTAAAGGTACATTGCAAAAGTAACCGCACCTGTTTCCGCTGGACTTGTAAGACATGATGAAGTTTTGCAAGACTAAACGCATGTACTTTACCTCACATGCGTTTAGTTTTACAAAATGTGCATTTACTATTTCAATTGACCTGATTTTTCTGATATTGCTGCAAAAAAATCATCAATTATAAAAAGGATGTAAAATCACGACAATCTGCATATTTTCAAAATTGTACAACGATCATGCTCCAGGATACCGGAGACAGTTCAGCTTTGATCGCGTTTTTATCAAGCGTTGCGGTCAAAAGTTGCGGTGCTATTTTTTCACAGTTGGGACCGTTGATCGCTTTGTGGTCATGGCAATACATCGTTACGCTCTTTTTGATTGAACTTACCGACGGCAGCAGGCAGCTGAAATCACAGACTTCTTCGCTGCGGTTGGTAATAAACAATGCCAATTCATTGCGTTGTTCATTCCATACGGCACTGCCGTAAAGCGCTTGTTTATCGTTATTTTCTTCGTCGATTTTAAGTGACATACCTCTGCCAAAACGGCTGGTCAGCTCGAAGGGGTAATAGATACTCTGCTTCCAGCTGGTACCATCAGCTTCGGTACGGATAGGCGCAATAACATTTACACTCTGGGCAATGCAGGCTATATCCACATCAGCGGCATGCCTATGCAGACAACTGAAAAATGATCCGGCAATCAGGGTTTCCAGAATCGTGTAGTCCTGTTCCAGCAGGTGCATACCAGTGGTCCATTCTTCTTCTGGACGCATCCGGCGATCATGGTCCCAGATGATCCATTCATCGACACTAATGCCTATGCGTTTGCCGGTGAGTGCTTCGTAAGCTTTGCACTCTTTAATGGTATCGGTAAGATATTTTTCAAAGCGTTCAATGCTCTTCAGATATTGCCATTCCGTGATATCGCCCTGCATGGAAAATGCGTCATGCAGTGACAATACATCGATAAAATTACCGGCAATTTCCAGCACTTTATGATTCCACGACATATCGTAGGGCGAACCGCTGGCGATAAGACGGCAGGCAGGATCAATTTTTTTCAGGAGTTTACCGTGTTCGCGGGCATTTCTGCCATATTCTTCCGCGGACATTTCTCCAATTTCCCAACTGCCGTAAAGTTCGTTTCCGATACACCAGTTTTTGATATTGTAAGGCTTTTCCACTCCGTTGGCACGGCGTTGATCACTCCAGTAAGTACCGCCTGGGATATTGCAGTATTCATACAGACTCAATGTATCCAGCAAAGAACGGTTGCCGGTGTTGATGGTTATAAGTGGTGTGGTGTTGGCTTTTTTTGCCCACTTCATGAATTCATCCAGTCCGAAGGTATTGGGTTCTACCTGGCGCCATGTAGGGTCGATGCGGGAGCGGCGATTGGGGCCCACGCTATCTTCCCAGCGTTCAAAGTCCACATAGCACCCGCCTGGATAACGTGTTACGGGCATATCCAGTTGTCTGATAAGTTCCAGCACATCTTTGCGGAAACCGTCTTCATCTGCAGAAGGCGAAGATGGATCATAAACCCCGCCGTAAACATTGCGTCCCAAATGTTCAACAAAACCGCCGTACAACTCGTTTTTAACTTCACCGATAATGTTATCAGGATCGATTTTCCATTGAATATTGCTCATTTTTACCTTCTTGTTATTTTTGGGGAATGTGCAAAATATGTTGATGAACAATTGATTTTGAAATATTGCATTCGTGTCCCGTCTTTTGAAGATTCCATTCACCAAAAGATAGGAAGAATAACGGATGCAAGAAAGATTAGCATGGATTTACCGGTTTGCAACTTGGAAGACAAGGTTTCTTTGGACTGAATTGTCCATGCAGTCTTTTCTGCCTGTAGGAGCAGGGCTTTTGCGGAGTTGCTGAAATTGATTATGTACATTCCGGCATCGTGGATGTTGTGCTGCACATCAAGAAGGTGAAATGTTCCATGTGCGGCAAGAGTTCCGCCCCTTTTATGGAACAGGCGAAGGCAATACGAAAAGTGTCAAACTTTCACTGGAATACTGCCCCCGGAGAATATGAGGATTTCTGAACTCAGGGCAGGGCGCAGCAAAATGTATGAGCAATGAAAACTCCGCGCAACAATCCTTTGTTTCTGCTTATGAGATAAAATTAGGAGCTTTGTAATGTTGTCCTTTGATACAAGAGATATATTACACTTGTTTTTTTAAGAAATAAAGTATTAAAACGGAGTGAAAATCATGCAGGTCGACAGGCGTAAACCTTTAGCAGCTGAAATCGCAGTTTTTTCTGTCGGACTGGACACTTATTGGAAACAGTTTCCGGGACTGCTGGACGAAATGAAACGCAAGACCGGGATTTTGTTGAAAAAGCTGGAGCAGAATCAGGTTCATGTCACGGATTTCGGTATGATCGACAATGCGGTCAAAGCCTACGAAATACTTCCTGCGATCAAGGCCGCCGACCCGGATGTACTGCTGGTGGATATGGTCACTTATGCAACCAGCGTAACTTTTGCGCCTATCATCCGGGAGATGAATTGTCCAGTGGTCCTGTTGGCGCTGCAACCGCTCAGCGCAATGGATTATGCC
>JAZURH010000093.1:0-6590 GCA_045606125.1 Lentisphaeria bacterium
TATGGCGCCTACGCACACCACTGCGCTGATTATGCCTGTCCAGTAAGCAGCACTTTGAACCGAAGTCAAATCAGATATTCTCAATGCAATATAGGGCTTTTCAACACTGCGCACCAACCCCATGATAAGGAACAAACCAAGAACTATCCATACGGACTGACTGAAATCAGGAACAAATCTGGACCACCAACGGCCTGATTTCTGAACCGGTTTTACTTCAACAGCCGCCTTAACGGAAGCACTTCTTGGAATATCCCTGGTAAAAAGAACAGATATGCCCGCAACAAAATACATTATGCCGCAGAGCCAGAAAGCGTATTTATAGCTGTAATAATGGATAATCAGGCCGCCCAGCACATTTCCAAGCATGGCGCCGCCCCATATTGCAGTGGAAAGGAGGCCTTGAGCGAAGCCCTGGTGCTCATCTGGCGTTGTGCGGGCAATCATAGTCTGTGATGCAGCTGTGGTTCCAGCACAGCTGGCAGTAATGAAACGGAGCAATATCAGCATCCACGGGGATTTGACATAAGCCATCAGTGGAAAGAAGAAAGCAGTCATGAATGTTCCCCGCAGAAGCATGGGCTTGACGCCGAACTTGTCTGCAAGCAGCCCCCAGATGGGATTGAATATGGCATACCCCATAGCACCGCAGAAATTGAACATGGACACATACATAGCAAGTGCGCCAGGGTCTGACACACAGAGTCCTTCCTTGATAAAAAGCGGAATGAACGGAATCATGGCCTCAAATCCGGCCATAATCAAAAGCTGTGAAAACCACAGCATCAGCAGATTTATTTTCCAGTAGTTACCCATAGCCTTAACAAGTTGAAATTATCCCTTCATTACTCCAGAGGATTTCCATTCAGTCTCTTTTTCCAGAATTTGCGTCCAAGCAGCTTCTTGTCGCTGGTCATGTCGATTATCATATCCCGCTTCTTACGCATAACGGAACTCTTTGCACAGCGCTTCTTGAACTCCCTGCCTTCAACTATCATGGCAGCAAATGTCTCTGCTCTGTCTTCGTATTCAAAACTCATGGCATATTCGCTTACGAAATGCTTCTGCATCTTGCGGCGCCAGGATTCCTTGTCCACCATTCTTTCTTCACGGCGGCTCAGGTCCGCTTCGTAATATTCATTTCCCGTATAGACAAACTTGTCCGGATTCAGTTTGCACCACTTTTTGTTCTTTACCTTGGTTTCATCAAAAATATGGAACATTTCATGATACAATGTATGCTTATTGAAACCCTTTTTCAATATCATCGTCTCATTCTTGGCAGCGCCTCCAGCTTTCTCATCCTTGATTTTCAGATCATCAAGTATGATGACTCTCTTAATACGTGTGCGCCTCACAAATTCCTCGGGCAGGAATTCCAGTCCTTCAAAAAAACGCTTCAATTCCCTTTCCAGTTCCTTGCCGCTAAGCTTCTTACCCTTTATGTCGCCGTCCTGGAAACGCTGGGAAATGCTTATATTCCACTCCTTTGCCATGTCCTCGACGCTTTCTTTCTTTTTTCGGGACGCCCATGCAGTATCGCACACTAAAAGGCAAAGAACCAAAACTGCTAAAAATCTTTTCATAAGCCACTCCTATTTCAATGCTGCCAATGCGTGCCTTTCCCAAGCTCCTGATCTATATCGCCAAACAAAAAACGCTATTCTCACAATCCAATCGCATACCATGGCAATCCATGTACCGAGAGCCCCCATCCCCAGGGACAGCCCCATATAGTATGCCAAACCGATGCGGACAAAAACCATCGAACCTATGGATACTATCATGGTGTATGTAACATCGTTTGCCGCCCTCAGCACACCGGGGAAGGTAAACGAAAAAGTCCACATGAATATGCCGAATCCGCAATGGATAAGGCAAAGCTGAAAGGCCAGGCTCCGTGTGTCAGGCGTAAGCTTCGAATAGCAACCGAGTATAAAGGGAAGCACAACAAGCAGAGCAGCATTCCACACGGCGTATGAAACCCATGCCCATTTGCTCATCTTCCATGCGTAATGCCTGACCGTCGACATGTCACCCGTGCCAACAGCACGCCCCACGACAGGTATTATGGCAAGGTTGAATGCGCTTCCCATAATACAACCGATGCTGGAAATGGAGTTTGCCACGGAATTGGCCGCCAGTTCCTCGGTACCGAACTTTGCGACCACTCCGACTACCAAAAGCCTGCCTATGGAGAAAATACCGTTCTCAAAGCCGCTGGGAATTCCTATAAACAGTATTTTCCTGATCTTGCTCCAGCAAAGTCTGTATTTATCCCTCATGGTAACATATATGCGATTGCTCCTGTCCGTCAGAACAACATACAGGTATACTGCACCGATGATGCGGGAAAACACCGTTGAAGCCGCAGCGCCGACCACACCCCATTTAAACACGAAAATGCAAAGATAGTTCCCTACAACATTGACAATATTTATTATCACCGATGACACAAGGGTCGCTTTCGCCCTGTCAATTGAACGGAGTATGGCAGCGGCTGCCGTGGAAACTCCAAGAAAAGGATACATGTAGGCTGTCACATGAAAATACTTGAGCGCCTCAGTCTCCACTTCCTCAGGAACCTTGCCGAAAAAAACACGAAGAGCCCAGCGACTGCAGAAAATGCAGAAAAACATCAACAGGAAAGAAAAGATAACGGAAATGAAAAGAAGCTGTTTTGCACTGTCGTTTGCATCTTTGCCGCGACCGGCCCCTATGTACTGTGACGCCACGACTGCGCCTCCTGTGCCAAGAGCAAAAAGAACGCTGCCGAACAGGACGTTCACCATGTCCACAAGCGCAACACCGGATACACTTCCCGCACCGAGAGAAGCCACCATCATTGAGTCAACTGCACCTACGGACATGAACAGCAGCGTCGAAAAAAACATCGGCGTTATCAGCCGTCTCAGTTCATCATTGGTATATAAAACGCTTTTTTGCATTGCCAACACACATGATTAAATCCATCCCATTTGTCGAATGAAGACAGCATATACCGGAAAATGTTCAATCGGATATGTACTGCAACCATTCATTCATATCCTGTATACGCTCCTCCGGGCGCTTGGCGAGTCCGCACATTATCGCATCATTCCAATTTTCCGGCACAGTCGGGTTCAATTCAAAAAGAGGCTTTGCCTGAACGCGCATGCTGGCCTGGTGCTTTATGGTGCTTTTGACTGTACTTCCCGCAAATGGAGCACGCCTTCCAATAAAATGATACGCCATCACACAAAATGCAAAAACATCGCTGGCCTGACTGGAGCATTTTGAGGAAAGCTGTTCAGGAGCCATATACGCAGGAGTTCCGCTCTGCTTACGCGGACCAAAATCATCTGCCTGGCGTGCAAGGTCAAAATCCGTCAGTTTTACACTGATCCCGCTACCTTGACGCAGCAGAAAATTCTCCGGCTTCACATCCAGATGCTGCAGTCCATTGGAATGTACGAAGGCAAGCCCACGGGCTGCAGAAAGAAGGACATGATACATATTCTCCCGCAAAACGGCACTATTCTGATTGAAAAGAGCCTTCAAGTTATTCCCCAGGACATATTCGATGATCTCAGCAGGCAGAAGACCTGCATATCCGGTCGAATAGGAAGATACAATGTACTCATTAGCAGGAAGACCGGCCCTGACTCTGATTCCCCTGCGGAACATCATATAATTGCCAATATTCAGCGCATGAAAGGGAAGAAGCCTGCGCAGGACGGCATTTCTGCCGTCCTCAAGCATGACCATATCCAGCTCGGAAATGCCGCCCCTTGAAAGGGGATGCATCATCGTATACTTCAGCATCGGGCTTCTCCCGCAATACAGAACTTACAGAACAAGGCGCCCGCCTTTCAGTACGACTGCAAGATCCTCCCGGGAGAGAGTATTGCCAAGCTGCACATCAATTGAGCTTCCGTCTTTTCTTACCACCCTGGCGGTAAGTTCTCCGCCGGGAACAAGATTTTCACGCAGATTCTCTATCACAATCCGGTCTCCGTCACCTATCAAGTCAGCGTCTGCTTCATTCTTGAAGATAAGGGGAAGTATTCCGAAGTTTATGTAATTGGCGTACAGAATACGCTCCACGCTGCGGGCAACAAGAAGACGCACGCCTAAATACATGGGGCAAATTGCGGCATGCTCGCGGCTTGATCCCTGGCCGAAGCTGAGACCGCCAACAACTGCACCTACGATTCCACTGGCCTTTACAGCCTCTGCCTTTTCGGCAAAAGTAGGTTCGCCGGCCTTGTTGAAGCACTCAAAGACAAAACGGGAATATCTGGGGATGTTGCTGCGATACTTGAGATACGCGCCTGCCGGCATGATATGATCCGTGGTGATCTTGTCCCCTACTTTGATAAGAACTTCAGCCTCAAGCCTGTCAGGCAGAGGAGTGCATACGGGAGGTTCGCCTATGGTTTCAAGGCGCACTATCTCGCCGGGCTTGTCAGCCGGAGGAATTACCATGCTGTCATCAGCAGCAAAATGCTCGGGCATTACCCATGCCGGATAATCCAGCCCCAGAGTTCTGGGATCTGTCAGCACGCCTGTAAGCGCCGTGGCAACGGCTGTTTCGGGACTGACAAGATAGCACTGATCGTTCTTTGTGCCTGTTCTGTTAAGGAAGTTACGATTGAATGTGCGAACACTTATCGTACCGCTGGCAGGACTGAAGCCCTGGCCGATGCAGGGACCACAGGCCGATTCAAGGATACGGCATCCAGCGCCGACCATTGAAGCCAGTGAACCGTCTTCTCCGAGCATGCGAAGCACCTGGCGGCTGCCGGGAGCAATTCCAAGAGAAAGCTTATCTGAAACATGGCGTCCTTCAAGAACTTTCGCCACCATGCGCATGTCCTTGAGAGAACTGTTAGTGCAGGAACCGATAAGCACCTGCGATACGGCAAGTCCTGCTACTTCCGATACCGGCTTCACATTGCCAGGATTGGACGGGCAGGCAGCCATGGGGACCAGCTTGCCAAGGTCTATCTCAATTATGCGGGAATACTCGGCGCCCTCGTCAGCGGCAAGTGGCTGCCATGAATCACCGCGTCCTTCGGCCTTGAGGAACTCCCTTGTGGCCTCATCCGAGGGGAAGACAGATGTAGTAACACCAAGTTCAGCACCCATATTGGTTATAGTTGCACGTTCCGGAACACTGAGAGTGGCAACGCCCGGACCATAGTATTCGGCGGCCGTGCCCACATTGCCCTGGCTTCCAAGTATGGAAAGCACAGTGAGAATCACATCCTTGGCGGATACCCATGGCTGGAGCTTCCCGGTAAGATGTATTCCAACCACACGGGGGAATGTAAGCTTGAATGGGACTCCTGCCATGGCCATTGCCACATCAAGACCGCCGGCACCCATGGCAAGCATACCTATACCGCCGCAGGTGGGAGTATGGGAATCGGATCCCAGCAGTGTCTTACCGGGAACACCAAAGCGCTCAAGATGGACCTGATGGCAAATGCCGTTGCCGGGACGGGAAAAATGAACACCCTTGGCAGAACATACACTCTGCAGATAAACATGGTCGTTGGGATTTTCAGGCCCAATCTGCAAAGTATTGTGATCCACATACTGGACTGACAGCTCAGTCTTGACACGCTCGACTCCCATAGCTTCAAGCTCAAGGAAAGCCATAGTGCCTGTGGCATCCTGGCAAAGTGTCTGGTCAATGCGGATCTTTACTTCCTTACCGGGTGCGCATTCACCTTCGACTGCATGGGCGCAGATTATTTTTTCGATCAATGTCTGTGGTTTCATATTATATCCTCAAGCCTGTTACTTATCTGTTTTCGTCTGGATGTTCATTGCCGCATCAACGACTGAGGCAAACGCCTTTGCTGCCGCAGATTCCGGGATAGCCTTCATGAACGCCTTGCCTGAATCACCGGTCTGCCCTACACCGGGTTCGATAGGAATGCGCCCCAGGAAGGGAACCTTGGCCTTTTCAGCAAGTTTTTCACCGCCGCCCTGATTGAAAATGTAGGTGACTTCTCCGCAATGGGGACATGCAAAACCGCTCATATTCTCAACGACACCCAAAACCGGAAGGGGAAGAAGACGGCAGAAATCAAGAGACTTGCGCACATCAGCGGCTGACACTTCCTGAGGAGTCGTAACAACAAGAGCATGACAGTCGCCCTGGATGGTCTGGCAGACGCCAAGAGGCTCGTCACCGGTTCCGGGGGGACAGTCGACCACCAGATAATCCAGTTCACCCCAGTATGTCTCCTGCAGGAACTGCTTGATGGCACTGTATTTCATGGGCCCACGCCATACGACGGCGGCGTCTGTATCAGGCAGGAAGAACTCCACGGACATGACCTTCACGCCATCGCATTCCACAGGCATCAGCCTTTCGTCCCGGGCATAAACAGTGCTGCCCTTGAGTCCCAGCATTGTGGGAACGCTGGGACCGTGCAGGTCCACATCCACAAGACCTACTCTGGCGCCTCTTGCAGCCAGTCCGTATGCCAGATTCACTGCAACCGTGCTTTTGCCAACACCACCTTTGCCGGAAAGTACCACTATCTTGTGGGCTATCATCTTCTGTTCTTCGGCAAAGCGCAGATTGGCCTCGC
>JAZURH010000094.1:0-4854 GCA_045606125.1 Lentisphaeria bacterium
ATGGGATATTGGGTTCCCGAGGGACTGTATGATCTGGTGGAAAAATACGGTGCGGACCGTATAATCTACGGCAGCGGCTTCCCTGGAATGGATCAGGGAAGCCAGATGCTTCAGATAAAGCATTCCAGGCTGGACGATACATCAATAGCGAAGATCGCCGGAAAGAATCTTGAAAATCTTCTGAAAGGAGCACAGATATGAGCAATATTCTCTGGGAACAAAAGGACTCCATCGCATATTCTCTCTGGAACACGGGCAGAGTGGATTTCCCTATTTATGACATGCATGGACACATGGGACAGCATCCGGCTATTTTCTTCAAAAGAGGCGAACCGGAGGACATGGTCAAGCATCTTAAGAGAGCTGGCATAAAGAGACTGGTTTTCTCCCATCATCTGGCTCTTGACGGAACCATGAGGAATGCGGAAGTCTGTGAAATATGCAAAAGATATCCGGACATATTGAGAATGTATGTCTCAATAAATCCGAATTATCCGGAATACATCAAGGAAGATCTGGCAGCCATGGACAAGTGGGCTCCATACGCCATAGGACTGAAGCTGCTGGCGGACTATCATGCACATCCTGTTAACGGTGAAAAATACAGATATGCTCTGGATTTCGCAAACGAAAGAGGCATTCCCGTGCTTTGCCATACCTGGGGACACAGCCAGTACAATGGCGGAAAAGTGATGCTGGATACGGTGCAGAAGTATCCCAATGCCAAATTCTTCATGGGGCACAGTATTTTCGGTGAGTGGGATATGGCAGAGCGAGTGGTTAAGGAAAGCAATAACAATGTATGGCTGGAACTTACTGCAATTCCCGGTGAGAGAGGCATTATAAAGATGCTTTGTGATGCCGTTGGAAGCGAAAGAATATTGTATGGCACGGATATGCCCTGGTTTGATGAATATCAGGCGATAGGCGGCGTTGTTTCATCCGGCATCAGTGAAGAAGAGATGAAGAACATTCTCTGGCACAATCCAGAAAGCATATTGGGTGAAAACTGGTGACACGGAGAGGATTAAAATGAAAAAAACTCTTTTGATATTGATTGATGGTATGCGTCCCGATGGCTTGAAGGTGTGCGGACATCCTTTCATAAAGGAACTGGAAGCACACAGTTACTACACATACAGCGCACAGACGGTCATGCCTTCCGTAACTCTTCCGTGTCACATGTCACTGTTTCACAGCGTGCATCCTGATCGGCACGGAATACTGACAAATACATATGTTCCGCAGGTGCGTCCTATAAATGGAATATGCGAAGTACTGAAGGCCGCTCAAAAAAAATGCGCTATGTTCTATAATTGGGAACATTTGAAGGATCTGGCAAGACCGGGCTCGCTTTTCTATTCAAACTATGCAGGACGCCCCCTGACATGGGATGTAACAAATGGAATGCTTACAGAAAATGCAGCAAAGACAATATCGACTCTTGAACCTGATTTCACTTTCCTTTACTTGGGATGGACGGATGAAGCGGGGCATGCCCACGGATGGATGGGACCAGAGTATATCCATTCTATATCATGCAGCCTGGATTGTGTTGAATCTATAGTAAAGACATTGCCTGAGGATTATCTTGTAGTCCTTACTGCTGACCATGGCGGACACGAGCGCAGGCATGGCGAAGATATTCCTGAGGATATGACAATACCTGTTTTCTTCTATAATCCCGCATTCAGTTCGACGGAAATCAGTGAAGCAGGAATAATTGACATTGCTCCAACAATTACCGGATATATGGGCGTTGAACCTGATCCTGATTGGGAAGGAAAACGGTTTGAACTTGCCTGATAGGGTGTTCTGCCCCGCTGTTATGTGGGGCAGGATTTTTTTTGCATTTGTTCGGAAAATTTTTTGTCTGATATATTCAATAATTGTTTTTTTTGTGCGTTATATGTGAGCGATTGCCCGGCAGTTGTTGTCGGGTATGTAAAATTATAAGACAATGGAGGCGTAAAATATGAAGAAGTATATTGTTTTCATGCTGCTTGTTCTGGCAGCAGTTGTTCATGCCGGATATGATCTGAAAATAGACGGCAAGTTCAAGCGGGTACGCAATGGACAACCTGACAAGTGGAGCATTTCAACAGCTGGTGCAGCTAAGATCGTTCGCGGTGAAGATTTCGGGAGCAGGGCATTGGAGCTGACTTCCGGCAATGAAATCGTGAAAGCAGTAAGCAAGGGTGCTTTTCCAGTGAGGCAGGGAAATGTCATAGAAGTTGACGCAGAGATCAAAGGAACAGGAAAAGCGTTCATTGCCGTAGAACTGCTGAATGAAAAGGGTGAGATTATATCCGTGAAGAGGATCGCTGAAAGAAATGCAGCATCTGCTTTTATGGATATCAAGGGTAAATTAAGACTGGATGAAACTCCTGCGCCTGAAAAAATCAGAATTATATTGGGTGTTGAACCCGGTGCAAAAGTTGCATTCGATGATGTGGATGCAGAAATTGACAATGATTGAAAATATCTACCGTTGAACAATGTACTCCCCGGAAAATAAATATCCGGGGAGTTTTTTTGTTCCGGTGTCTTGCTGTTTGTATGGCTGCTGTACATTGAACCTGATTTTTGGGATAAATGAAAAAATGAAATGCCAGGCGCTATTTTGATTTTTGCATTAACAGGATAAATTATTTTTTTGATAATGAGGTCCAGACGGCAAAAGCATTTTTTAGTATTTTACCTATGATGAAAGTGCAGAGCGCTGGCGACTGTCAACTTCCACATTTACCCCTGATGGACTGCGGGCATGCCTGTGGGAAGCTGATGCCTGGGATGGGCCCTACAGGCAGATAGCGGGACCAGTACCCTACGATTCAACAGGATGCCAGATCATGGATTTCGGAGGTTCCCGTTTTGTAATGACAGCAAATATGCAGCAGATGATGCCGGTATATTCCTACCCTGATCTCAAGTATTGCGGAGAACTGGATCTTGATTTTAAGCCATTCAACAGTGAATGCGCCAATGGACGAATCTTTACAGCATTTGCCGAGGCTCCAGCTGGATCTCCTTTCCGTTATATTCTTGTAACTATGGACAGGGAGAACTTTCCTGGAATGCCAAAGCCCAATTGGACTTACGGAGCGATTTATTTTTATAGGGCTAATTAGATTTGTCGGAGATTTTGCATTGAAGGCAGGCCGGGAATAATTGACAGTAATATTCCTTAATTTTGCATACAATCAAAAGTAATGGCAAAATTGAAAACTTTTTCAATATCAATTATTTTTCTGGGCTTTTGGTTTTTTTTTCAGCAGTGAAATGTAGAATGAGTTGTTTTTCAGCATTTCATCGCAGTAGTACATCGGATCGTATTTTTCCAGCAGTGTATTTGAAGTACCGTACAGTGATACTCCCATGTGTATCTGATCGCTGCCCCACTGGGCACCCAAGGCATGAAGCAGAGTGGGCATAAGATCAAAACTTGTAAAATATCTGCTGTCAGCAGGCCGTTTTACTGTGATTTCACTATTGATAAAGACATTGTATGCCGTTCTGCTGCTTGTTTCCAGAGTCGAAGTACCGTGAATTATGATCCCTTCTTCCTCCAGAATATCAGTCAGATCATTACGCATTGCCAGATGATCTCCGAGAATGACGACCACTGTATCCTTGTAAAATGACTGTTTCTTCAAAAAATCCACATAATCGTTGATCATTTTGTCCTGCATGCGTATGACTTTCCGGAAATAATCAGTCTCGACAGTATGATGTGGCGGTAAATATCCATGTGGGGCATGGGTGTCCACAGTCAGAAGACACAGGAAAAAAGGCTGGTCTGATGCTGCAAGAGCCATAGTTTTCTCTTTTGCATGATGAAAAAGTATTTCGTCATTTACTCCCCAGGTAAACGGTGCCTTGTTCTGTTTGTAAAGGGGACTTTCAGAAAGGGTATCGAAATGATCAAGTTCGATAAAATCCCTGTTGAAAAATAAATTGTTCTTTCCCGTGTATTCGATATGACCGCCCTGCATGTATGCGCATCGGTAATCATTGGCATTGAGATAGTCATAAATGGAGGGGATGTCATAGTATGTGTCAGTAAGCGTTTGCTGCTTTGTTTTATAGGAGTAACGCGGTATTTGTGGAATGCCGTAAAAAATGGATGTCAATGCTGCAATGGTCCATCCTGTGCCGTAAACTTGTGATCTTTGTTTGAATGTAAGGTTTTCTCCTTGAAGCCTTGACAGATTTTCAAGAAGATTTTCATTGAACAGATCTTTCCGCATGTATGTGTTTTCCAGTGATTCGGAAATTATCAGCACAAGGTTTTTCTTTTTGTCGGGAAATCTGACTTGAGATATGGGAACTGATTTGAAGTTCTGCTCGACAAAAGTTGAATTGAAATTTATCAAAGATTTGCTGATATGGAATTTGCTGTCGGATATTATGAACTGCACAACACTCAATACGCACAGTGTGATTGCCAATGAAAGCATCCAAGTTACCTGCAGAGCGCGTTTCCGCTTGTTCAGGAATATATTTACGCCAAAGACCAGCGCAAAGAAAATCAGGCATACAATGGGAAAAGCAACCACATATTTCATGGCGCTCAAGTAAAGATAATTTTCCTTGAGGTTTGCTATCGGCTCTTGAATATGCAGCAGGATTTGGGTGAAATAGCAATCACCGAAATTACGAATTATCAGATTCGTTGTTATGTTCATCGCTAATGCAATGGCAAAAAGCAACGTTACTGAAAAAGTATACAATAGATTTTTATAGTGACAATATTTCATTTCAGAATGAATCCTGCATTGTATGTATGCCTTTTTTTTGACAAAAGAGTAAAAAAAAGAAAAACTTGCTCAATTTATCACAAAAAAGAAGACT
>JAZURH010000095.1:0-2003 GCA_045606125.1 Lentisphaeria bacterium
TCCATATAGCTTCCGAATATAGTCATGCTTCCAACACCCAGGCTCAAGGTGAAAAATGCCTGTCCCATGGCAGCGAAAACCGTCTCCATAGGGGCTTTTGAAAAATCAGTCAGACTGGGTTTTAGATAAAAGCTTATTCCTTCTGCGGCTCCCGGCATAGTCAGCGCATATCCTGCGAGCACCAGAATAAGAACAAGCAGCGCGCTCATCATGATTTTGACACATCTTTCAATGCCTTTTTGCACACCGAACATACATACCACTGTTCCAAGAAACACAGCCAGAAGCATATATCCGCTGGAACGGACTGGAGAAGAAATCAGTTCCGTGAAAAAGGCATTGGTCTCTGTATAATTCGTTAATCCATCCATAACTCCCCGGGCATAATATCCCATGTAGGAGTAAAGCCATCCGGAAACACAGGTATAATACATCATCAGCGCAAGACTGCCGAACATCATGATACGCCCTATACACATCCATACTCTTTTGTATGATTGGGCCAATTTGCACAAAGCTCCGGCGATGTTCGCCCTTGAGCCGCGCCCTATGGCGATTTCAGTCATAAGCATAGGAAAACCAAGCAGCAACAGAAAAAACAAATACAAAAGAACAAACATTCCGCCGCCGTACTTGCCCACTATATAAGGAAAACGCCAGACATTTCCCAGACCAATGGCACAACCAGCTGAAAGCATTATAAAGCCAACTCTGGAAGCAAGAGTCTCCCTTTTTGTGCTGTCTGTCATCTAATTCTTCTCCTGGATTATTTTATTGTTAAAGCGAGCTTTAACATATTTGCAAAAAAGTCAGAAAAGAATAATATAAATGTTCACTATTCAAGTACAAGGCATATTGAAAAATTACCACGGATATCCCATAATTTTTCAATACTACAAATATTTCTGCCGATTTCAGATGGAATCTCACTGCAGTTTTTAAAAGCGGTTTTGTCAAATGGTACTAAAGAGCCTAAAGGGACGAAATCAAACTGGAAAAAACAGGACAAAGAGTTATATTATGCCCCGGCGACAGGCGACGGATGACCGCTCCGCAAGGGGAGGAAAGTCCGGACACCACATGGCGGGAAGTCCGGTTGAAAAGCCGGATGCCGCAGGGAAAACCTGCGGTAAGGAAAGTGTCACAGAAAACAGACAGCCCTGACGGGTGATGGTGAAAAGGCGGTGTAAGAGACCACCGTGTGCGCCAGAGATGACGCATGCAGGACAAACCCCTTCCGGTGCAAGGCCAAATAGGGAATGAGACGCGGCCAGTGTCGTGCGCGAAGGTGACTTTGTGCTTAAGTTCCGGGTATCGGCTGCTCAGATGAATGGTCATCAGCCGCTCCGGCGGTTACAGAATCCGGCTTACAGTCTCCTGCCGCCTTTTTTACTCATGGCATAAAACCACGGAATCGAAATATTTGCGACTAAACGATGAGTTTGAACAAATACAAGCTGATTCACGACATAAGTGAAGTCATTGTGCGCAACGCAGACCCCATGGATGGGCTTAACAAGGTGGCGGAAATGCTGCATGAGCACATGGGCAGCACTGTCAGCGCGCTATTTGCATACAATGCGCAGAGCTCCACTATCTCCCTGGTGGCCGCATACGGATTCTGCGAATCTCAGGTGGGTACCCTGTCATTCAGCGTAAATGAAGGACTGACAGGCATAGTTGTGCGCACCGGAACGCCCATGAATGTGGATGACCAGGCCATATATCGCAACACAGTGGAAATTCCAGCTGTATTTCAGGAGCGTGAAACGCACGAAAATCTTCACGGCGTATGCATTGCACCACTGGAAATGGGCGGTTCTACCATAGGCGCAATAGTTCTGGCCCGTACAGCGAAACGCAAATTCAGCAAGGCGACTCTGGACACGCTGGCGGAAATTTCAGGTCCTCTTGCCATGTTCATAACCAATGCGCTGCTTCTCAAGCAGAACAGCGAATTTATCGTCGCCGTGCTGATGGATATGACATATATAGATGATGAA
>JAZURH010000096.1:0-11639 GCA_045606125.1 Lentisphaeria bacterium
GGGATACGGCAATCAACAACTACTATACACTGAACCTCAAATAACCCAGGGAGAAGCAACCATGTTTTCAAGAAAGGCAGTAATCCTGTTTTTAGCCACGGCTGCATGCCTCTTTGCCCAGAGCAAAGTTGCATACATAAACATGAACGATGTATTTGAGAAATACTACAAAACCATAAACGCCAACATCATATTCGAAAACAAGAAAAAGGAATATGATGAAAAGATAACAATGATGGCAACAGAACTGGAAAGCGCCCTGCGGGATGTAAGAACAGTGGAGGCCGAGGCCCAGAATGAACTTCTGGCTCAGGACGCAAGGGAAGAGGCACTGCGCAAATACAGGGTCAGAGCGGAACTGTTCCAGACAAAGCGCAATGAATTTGAAAGAGCACGCCAGCAGGGAATGGCGGATCTCCGCAGAGTAAGAGAAGAAACGGAGAACATCCTGGTAAAAGAACTCAGAGGACTCATAGACAAGTTTGCAGCAAGCAACGGATACACCCATATATATGATGTGTCCGGACTTTCACTCAACAGAATGCCTTACATCCTGGTCTATCCCAAGGAACAGGAAATCACGAACACTTTCACCACATCCATAAACTCCGGTCATGAAGCCGAAATTGCAGACGCAAAGGCAAAACTTGAAGCAATGCGGGAAAACGCAAGAAAAAATGCAAATACTGAAGTCGGCAAACAGTAAATCAGGAACAAAAACATGCTTATAACCAAAACTTTGCAGGAAATAGCTGATCTTGTCGGCGGAACAATAAAGGGAACATGCTCCGGAGATTTCACTGGAGTCGCCTCCCTTAAAGAAGCGATGAGCACGGATGTGGCATTCCTCGGGAACGACAAATATGCACCGCAGGTACTCCCATCCAAGGCGGGTGCTGTCCTGGTATCTCCTGAATACAGCGAAGAACCTCCGGAAGGAAGAGCATGGATCGTATGCGCCGACCCTTCCCGTGAATTCTCCAAGGTCGTGGCGGTGTTTACGCCTCCCCCCGTGGAATACAAGCAGGGCATACACCCCAGTGCCGTAATCGATGAAACTGCTGATGTTGACAGCACTGCCAGCATAGGACCCTGCGCAGTGATAGGCAAAAACGCCAAAATCGGTGCCGGAACTGTGATATGTGCGGGAACATGTATCTGCGAAGATTCCATCGTAGGGGAAAATTGCCTGCTTTATCCCAATGTCACCGTCAGGGAACGCTGCATACTCGGAAACAAAGTCATACTCCATCCCGGAGTTGTGATCGGTGCGGATGGCTTCGGATACGATTCAGGACCGACCGGACACACTAAAGTTCCCCAGGTCGGCATCGTGCAAATCGATGATGAAGTGGAAATCGGCGCAAACAGCTGCATAGACAGAGCAAGGTTCGGGCGCACATGGATACAGCGCGGAACAAAAATTGACAATCTTGTGCAGATAGGGCACAATGTCCAGACAGGTCAGGCATGCCTTATAGTCTCACAGGTCGGAATATCAGGCAGCACAGTGCTGGGCAACGGAGTCATACTGGCCGGACAGGCTGGAGTGGCGGGGCATCTCTCAATAGGAGACGGCACAATACTAATGGCCCAGGCAGGACTTTCCAAAGATGCAGAGCCAAAATCCGTCCTATTCGGCAGCCCTGCAATGGACAGAAGAGAATACGCCAGGCAGATGCTGAACATAAGCAAAATAGCCGATATGAACGCAGCAATCAAAAAACTTACCGCAGAACTGGACGCATTGAAGGAACAGCTGGAAAACTCAAAATAAATCCATGATATTTTCCTAAATTACGATGTTTGCAGGTATCTGAAAACAGGCAAGGCTTTAAGCAGGTAACTTAGTTTACAACAGTTGCACAAGACCGCTTTTCGCCCTTCAAACTTGAAAAATCTTTTTAAGATGCTATAGTAAGCACCGTAATTTTTTAATGTAATTATTTCAGGAGGCTTCAATACGCAGCAGCGGTACATAACGCAGCAGCCGAAGCCTGAAATTGAATTTTGAATCAGGGAGAAACAAAATGACAGACAACGCCGCACGTGTTATCAGGATCATTGCACAGCAGCTTGGCAAGCAGGAAAGCAAAATTAAACTGACTGACAAGTTCATCGAAGACCTGAGCGCAGACTCACTGGACATTGTTGAGCTCATCATGGCTCTTGAAGATGAATTCGGCACAAAGATTCCTGATGACGAGGCTGAACTCCTCACAACAGTTGGTGCGGCTGTTGACTATGTCGAAGCCAAAGTCGGTAAGGGCGAAGCCCAGTAATAGCTGACTGAAAAAACGCATCCATGCACTATTTTTCCGTACATGGGTGCGTTTCATATTTGCTCTCAGACAAGGTCACGTCCGTTTTCCGGAGGTGACCTTTAGTGTTATATGCGGCCATTTGTTAAATGGCCTGATCATTTTCGGTTTCCGATACAGAAGATGTATGCGGCTTTGATATAAAAAAGGGGAATAAAATGGCGGAAGAACGGTTAGTTGCAGTAACAGGAATGGGCGCGGTTTCACCCGTCGGCAACAATGTAGGGGACAACTGGAATAACCTTCTGGCCGGAAAATGCGGAATTGGACCGGTAACAAGATTTGACGCATCTGAATGCCGTTGCCGCATAGCCGGAGAAGTACGGGGACTGGAACTTGAAAAGTACATATCCCCGAAAGAACAGAAAAGGATGGATCCTTTCTGCCATTACGCCCTGGTTGCCGCCCAGGAAGCTATGGAAAGTTCAGGACTGGCAGAAGGAAACTACGATCCCGCGCGCACCGGCGTCCTTGTTTCCTCCGGAATAGGCGGCCTCACCACAATAACTGAGCAGGCCATCGTAATGCACGAACGGGGATTGAGCCGCGTCTCGGCAATGCTGGTACCAATGATGATATCAGACATGGCAAGCGGACTCCTGGCAATGCACTACAATATGCAAGGACCCAATTTCGGCATAGTCAGTGCCTGCGCCTCAGCCCTTCATTCAGTTGGCGAAGCATACTGGGTAATACGCCGCGGTGATGCTGACATCATGCTCTGCGGCGGCGCAGAAGCCGGCGTGGTGGCAATCGGACAGTCAGCTTTCGCCTCCATGAGGGCACTGTCAGAGCGCAATGACGATCCTCAGACAGCATGCCGCCCCTTCGACAAGGACAGAGACGGCTTCGTCCCGGCTGAAGGTGCCGGCATACTCGTACTTGAAGACTATGAGCACGCAAAGAAGCGCGGCGCTGAGATACTCGCACTGGTAGCCGGATATGGTCTCTCATGTGACGCTCACCACATCACAGCTCCCAGGGACGATGCCCTCTGCTCATCAAGGGCAATTGAAAATGCCTTCAGGTGCGCCGGACTTCCCAAGGAGCAGCTTGCCTACATAAATGCCCATGGTACATCCACACCGCTTAACGACAAGTGCGAGACCATGGCAATAAAGAAGGCTCTTGGCGAGCATTCCCGTAAGGTTTCCATCAGCAGCACTAAATCCATGACCGGTCACCTGCTGGGTGCTGCCGGAGGTTTCGAATCTGTAGTTTGCGTATCGGCGATAAAGAACGGATGCGTTCCGCCGACTATCAATCAGTTCACTCCTGATCCTGACTGCGATCTGGATTATGTGCCGAATACTGCAAGGGAACTTGATGTTCCTCTGGCATTGAATCTCAGTTTCGGATTCGGCGGCCATAATGCTGCCGTCCTTTTCAAGCGGGCCTGACATTCAGTAACCCGATTATCCACCCTAATCCCATTGTAATATGCCGGATATAAAATCTGATTCTGACGCAGAGGCCGGGGGCAGTACCAAGCATGACTGGCTTACTGCCCTTGTTACTTTTCTGCTTGCATGGGGAAGCTGCATTGGTGCAGCGCTCCTGATGCTTGCGATCAACGGTAAATATGGACAACTTCCCGAATGGGTAGGCAGTGATGTAAAAGCAACTGCCCGATACAATACAAAAGGGGAGTGGCATGCCGAAACCGATATTTTTGCTGAAAGAAACTTCAGCTACTTCATAGAAGAAAAACAGACATCCGCCGAACCGAAACAAGTAGACGACAGCACACCATCGGTGACACCGGATGCACACATGCATGAACTGCCATTTATACAGGTCTGCGGCCCGGACAAAGGAAAATTCAAGGACACGCACAGGGCAGGAAATCTGTATCATGTCGAAATAGACGAACCCATAGTAAGAAAAGGCGATTTGCTATACACAGGAAACGGGGACAAGAACAGGACTTTTACAGCCAAACTGTACAAACTTCTTGCCTATCAGGAATATCTCAGCCTGCGGGAACCAGTGAAACAAGGCATGATGCACCTGATAAATGTCTCAATACTGTCGATATTTGTTCTTATCTTTTTCGGCTATGCGATCTATTTTCTCAGAGAAGATTTCTATGATGCAATGCACAAGCAATGGCTTTTCCTGCTGCTGATACTGATCCATCTTGTGCTGCTGACAGCAAGCCATCTGATATACAGGATGTTTGACGGATGGCCAGTCTTTTTCATGATCATGATGTTCCCTGCGGCTCTTGGGCCCTGCCTCATGTCAAATATGCTTGGAAGAAGAACAGGTATATGCGGAGCAATCTGCCTGTCCATCCTGACTCCGGTAATAGTCGGCGGGGCATATCAGTTCTATTATTTCATATTTTCTCTGATAAGTTCACTTGCAGCCGTAATATCCTTCCAGAAAGTTCATAACAGGATCCGCTTTCTTTTAGGTGGCATTTTCCTTGCCTTTACATGTTTTGCCATGGCCGTGCTGTTCTCATGGTACCACAATCTCGCATGGGTGTTTGAGGCACCTCTCACTTTGTTCTGGATAAAAATGCCCGGTTTGATTCTGATAAGTTCACTGGTGGTAATACTCGGCATGCTCCTCATGCCCCCGGTTTGTGAACTTATCTTCGATGTTACAACTGTATTTACATTGAATGAACTCAACAACAGAGACCATCCCCTGCTTGAAAGGCTTCTGAAGCAGGCGCCAGGTACCTATGAACACAGTTTGACCGTGGCAAGACTTTCCTCTGACGCAGCAAGAGCAATAGGTGCAAATGTAAGATTAGTGGAGACATGCGCCTATTTCCATGACATAGGAAAACTGTGCGCACCAAAGATGTTTGCAGAAAATCTGCTGGAAGACGAAGAAAATCCTCACGATTCAATATCCTCGGAAGAAAGCGCAGAAATATTGAGAAAGCATGTCAAATACGGCATTGAAATGGCAAAAAAATACAGACTTCCCCATGAAGTACGGGAAGCAATAGCTCAGCACCACGGAACGAGTGTCATGGCATTCTTTGCAGATGAGGCAAGACGGAAAGCAGAGGAGGAAGGACGCCCTGTACCATCCCCTGCAGCATATTCCTACAGCGGACCATTGCCAAGAAGACCGGAAGTAGTAATAGTCTCAATAGCCGATGTATGCGAGGCAGCTATAAGGGCTTCAGCAAGAAAATGGCCCAAGGTGACTTCTTCCCTGATACGCGAAAAGGTAGTGGCTCTTGTACACCACAAATTTGACACGGGACAATTCGCCGAGGCCGCCATTTCGCTTTCGTCTCTCCATATTATGATAGACGCAATGGTGGAATCCCTGTGCGTAACATACCATGTTCGCCCGGAATATCCTGATAATCCGCCTCCGGATGACACAGACAATGCCGGAGAAAATGCGGAAAACAAGGAGGATAAATGAATACAAGACTTTCAAAGGAGCGCGGTTCACGCCGGCTTTTCTACCGTGAACGTCTTAAAAGAGTGCTTGCATATGCCCAGGAACTTGCCGGGCTTGGCAACTGCGTTGGCACATTGGAAATAATCATAACATCGCCTGATACAATGGAACAAATGAACGGGGCATTTCTCCAGCATGAAGGCTGCACGGATGTACTTACATTTGATCTCAGGGAAAATGCCATGCCCCCGGAAAACAGCGATGAAATTGTGGCGGAAGTGTATGTCTGCCCGGAAATAGCAGTGGAATATTCAGCAAAATTTAAAACCACACCATCCTGGGAACTTGTGCTCTATATGGTTCATGGCATGCTGCATCTTGCCGGAGAGGATGATTTGGAAGAGGAAGCCAGGCGTTCCATGCGCATGGCAGAGAAAAGGGTAATGTCTGCACTGAAGGAACGATACAGCCTGGAGGGCTTTATAAAATGACTATGGAAATACACTTATCCTTATTTGCAGTATTTGCCTTTGTTTCCGGTTTTCTTGCGGTTATATGCCACCAGATAGGACGCATGAGCGGTGGAAAAATAAAGTTTCTTGAAGAATCCGAACCCACTCTTGCCGACAAACTCGGCGAAGTGTTTCCACTTAAGGATGAATATGTCTTTGCCGCGCGCCTTCTTGTTGCAGGATTTTTGATTGCGGCATTCTATTTTCTTTCTTTCTGCATAAAAGAAAAAATGCAATTGTCCTATCTGTGGATTCCACTTACAGCTGCAGCGGGCTGTTACTGGCTTATGGAGATACTGCTTGGATTATTAAGCACAAAGGCATCGGCAAGACTCATTATAGCATTTGTCCCATTTTTTATGGCGGCATCCTGGCTGCTTTATCCTCTGACAATGCCATACGGTGTAATGAGAAGAAAGCTTGGAGCAAAAAGACTTGAAAATGAAGATGGCGATACAGCGCCGTCTGTTGAAGACGAAATACTTTCACTGGTGGAAGGTGAAACTGCAGCAGTGAATGCCACGATCATGCAAGCGCTGGAAGAGGATGAAAAACGCATGATACGCGGAGCTCTGGAACTGGACGAAGTCAGTGTCAGAAAAATAATGACGCCCAGAGTAGATGTAGTCTGCGTTGAATACAGGGACGGCATGAGCAACGATGAGTTTGTTTCACTGGCAAGGGATACAATTGTACAATCAGGACACAGCCGCATACCAGTATATGTGGATTCTATTGACAACATAATAGGAATAGTATACTCAAAGGATTTGCTGGACAGCGCTAAACTTGATGTATTCGACTCCTTCGTAAGAAAAAAACTGCTTGTCATACCCATATCAAAAAACATAGGTGATCTGTTAGAAGAGTTCAGACAGAGCAAAATACATCTGGCAATCGTAGTAGACGAATATGGCGGGACTGCCGGAATTGTTACAATAGAAGACGTTCTGGAAACTCTGGTCGGTGATATCCAGGATGAATACGACTATACAGACAACGAAGAAGATTTGGATGAAGTGTCACAGGGGGTCTGGAAATGCGACGCCCGTACAGCTGTCGAAATGGTAAACAAAGTCCTGAATGTGGAAATACCGGAAGACGATGAGTACGATACTGTTGGAGGGTATCTGTCATTTACAGCCGGCCGTATTCCGCTTCAGGGGGAAACAATAGAAACTCCGGTACTGAGCGCACTTATCCTGAAAGCCGATGGAAGAAGAGCCATTGAGGTCGAACTCTCACCTGTCAAAAAAGATGAACAGAATTGATTTCTTTAAAAAAAACAATAAAAACAAAAATTTTAAATAAATATTTAAAATAAATCATAAACTCATGCGTTTTATGAATAGAAGCGAGTAAAAAGAACAAATCCACGTTTAAAACACAGGAGGTCATTATGAACAAAAAACTATTTATTCTTGCAGCAGGCATACTTCTCACAGCCAATCTGGCGCAGGCAAGACATCATCACCATGAAAGGCACCATCGGGATCTTTACACCGCACTGGACATAATCAACACAGCCGCAAATGTAATTGATGTCTTTACTCCGAAAACTACGATAGTGACAACTCCGGTAGTAACAACTCCGGTAGTGACAACTCCGGTAGTGACAACACAAGTAGTAACAACTCCGGTAGTAACAACTCCGGTAGTAACAACACCGGTAGTGACAACTCCAGTAGTGACAACACCGGTAATAACAACGGAAACATATTACTATGGAAGACCGGCTCCACATCGCTACCACTACAGGCCGGCTCCACCACCAAAGCGCCATCACCACAAGCCGGCTCCGCCGAGGCACCATAACGGGCGCGGTCACGGCGGACGAGGCGGACGCCGCTGATTAAAGCAAGTATCTGACATTCAGGTGCATCTGATCATGGATGCATCTGAATATTTTTTTTCTTTAACACACGCTCATACAATGAAAACAACCCTCAATACAGGCAATTCCCGCAGGCTCACGGTTCTTTTACTTTTAATGACGGTAGTCCTGTATTTTTTTGCCAACTTTCAGCGCACTGTAATCCCCGGTTCCATATTTTCTGATCTGCAGAGTGAACTTAATGTATCAGCCGCCAGAATAACGGCTTTCGGCGCTGCCTTCATGTACATATACGCCTTCAGCCAGTTGTTCTCCGGTATATTTGCAGACAAATATGGGGGCTACAGGGTAATAGCGGTCGGCGGTTTTCTTTTCTGTCTGGGCTCACTGTTTTTTCCCTTGTGCAGCAACATAAATATCATGTATCTATGCAGAGTCGTAGTAGGAATTGGCGCAAGCTCAATTTATCTCAGCATGGTAAAGGAAATACAGAGGGCATTTCCATCCAATTTTGCACCCTGCATGGGCGTTGCCATGCTTATTGGATATGCAGGAGGCATGGCGGCAAATGCGCCTTTTGTGGCGGCCATACAATACACGGGATGGCGCAACGGCCTTATTGCGGTAGGAATAGCTATGTTTGCTGCCTGGTTCCTTTTCACAATTCTGCGTTTTACCGTTAAAATGCCAAAGCCAACCGGAACAAGATTCAGTATATCCGCCTTTGCTCCGGCCGTGCGAAGCAGCCATAACTGGCTGCTGTTCCTGCTAATGGGACTGACTTTTGCAATTTTCTATGCAATACAAACTGTAATGGGCAAAAAATTCCTTGAAGACTATTGCGGCATGAGGGCTGTTTCAGCCGGTTGGGTACTGACAACCACAGGTGCACTTTCAGCATTATCAAACTTCTGCGTGCCATTCCTGAGCAGCCTTTTCTCCAACAGGCGCAAACCTTTCATACTCTTCATGGGCGCCGGTACCCTTATTGCCACTGGAGGATCGCTTGCCGCACTGTTTGCGGGCTGGCACGCCCCATGGTTCTTTACAGCAATATTCCTGCTGCTTGCCGTCTCAGCAAACATGACACCAATATATCTTGCGCTGCTGAATGAGACCAACAAACAGGAAAACCTGGGGACTTGCGTCAGTTTCTCCAATGCGCTGGCCTATTTGCTGGTCGCCCTGTTAGGCAACTTTTCAGGCCTGCTGATGGATATGTTCAAATCAAATATAATTAACGGCGTCCGCGTATACGGTGCAAACTCATACATAGCCGTTTTTGCACTTTTCACAATACTTGCGGCTGCGGCATTTGCCGCTTCATTAAAAATAAAAGAGACCGGGGGCAGGCATAATTGACACGATGCCCCCATAATCCCAAAACATTCAATACATTTTCAGCATCATAAGCATGGCATGCATCTGATGCTGATGGGTATCTATGCGCACCGTCGGCTCAAAGTCAGAACTGATAATGCCGCCTTCAGCCCCTTCGGGCAATTTGGAAATCGAGGACAATGCCCCGTTATGGCTGGCAAGGGGAGAAGCGCACTGCAAAGTCAGCAGACGGGACATCACCCTCTCTATAACCCCGCGTATCTTATCCGCATTCACCTTGTTCCCACTTGATTTCTGTATATTGTAGACACCAATGAGTCCCTCAAGGGAATATCCGGTATTACCGTTCTTACGTTCAAGACTGGTCTCATGAATCAACCACCACGCATAGGAAAGGGAAGCATCCTTTATGAAACTATCATGCTCATTCCAGTCAGTGCTGTAATACTCATCCATGGACATCATTCCCCATTGGCAGAACCCCTTGGATAGATCCGGATCACCGCCGGGTTTCCAGCATTCAAGAGTATAACGTTTGACCAGAATGGGAAGAGCCATATTGATACGGGGAATCAAGTCACTGCGTCCCATGTACTTCGCCGCTTTTATGTAGGCCAGCAGTGTCTCGCCATCGTAGTATGGACTTGTCCTGATGCCACGCAGGCTTAATTTTGTCTCAAAATGGGATGCCCATGAGCCGTTTGGCAGTTCCATGCTCTTCAAGTAGTTTAAGTGCGCATCAAGCAGTCCCTGATAGCGCATTCTGGTGTCTGCATCCATATATTCTCCCTGCCCGCGCAAATATTCGATAAGCGACAGGGAAAAAAGTGCCACCATTCCAGTCTGGATCATAGTAGTATCCGGATACACTGTGCACTGGGTGCCGTTGGCAAAGGACCTCACATTTTTGGCAAAAAAATCTATACCTAATCTTGCGGCCCTACCCGTTGGTTCATTATAGCGCTCCCGGGCCAACGAACAAAGTGCCCAGAGCGCTCCAGCCTGGCGGACCGCATTGTCCTTATGCAAAGTCTCACCGTTTGAAAGATCAAGCAAATAGATGAAGTTTCCATCACTTTTCTGAGAGTTTATAAAATACCCCCTGCCCAATTCCACAGCCCGCTCAAGAGCCTCCTTCGTCACAGGCGGATAGGAGTCCCTGGCCAGCCAGTATTCCTCTTTGGAATATTCCTTGAAACCAAGATCAGCCGCAAAAAGCAGGGAAGCCGTCAATACAAAAACAGAAGCAAATAATATTTTCATTCAAAGTCCTTTCCCATGTATTCAGGATATTTGGCGATAACTTCGGCTGCAAACTCACTGAAGCAGCCCTCCTCAAGTGCGCGTCTGGCATTTGAGGCCAGTTCAAGGAAGAAATGCAGGTTGTGTATGGTCATGAGACGCGCACCGAGAATCTCATTGCAATTCAGCAGATGGCGTATATACGCCTTGGTATGATTGCGGCATGTGTAGCATGTACATCCTTCCATTATAGGCGTAAAGTCCTCCTTGTACCTTGCAGCCTTCACCGGGATAGTTCCCTCAGGTGTATATGCGCTGCCATTACGCGCCATGCGGGTGGGAAGCACGCAGTCAAACATGTCGATACCCCTGGCTATGCCCTCCACGATTTGCCGCGGCGTTCCGACTCCCATCAGATAGTGGGGCTTTTCATCAGGAAGGAATGGAGCGCAGAAGTTCAGCGCACTGAGCATGTCCGCTTCTGACTCACCGACGCTCACGCCTCCGACGGCAATGCCTTCAAACTCCATGGCGCCTATTTCCCTGGCGGCCCGTTCCCGCAAATCCTGATACACACTCCCCTGCACAATACCAAAACGCAACTGCCCCTCAGCGCGGGGCTGCTCAAGGCACTGCCGCGCCCAATTCATAGTCAGATTCAAGGATTCCTCAGCCTGAGAATGAGTTGCAGGCCATGCCGTGCACTGGTCAAAGGCCATAGCGATGTCCGAACCTATGACCTTCTGGATATGCATGGATTCAGCAGGTCCCATAAAAAGCGGGCTGCCATCAATATGGGACTGAAAATGCATTCCCTCTGGGGTGACCTTTCCCAATTTTGCCAGACTGAACACCTGAAATCCTCCGCTGTCAGTCAATATGGGCCTGTTCCAGTTCATGAACTTGTGAAGCCCTCCCGCCATACTCAGAATATCCAGCCCGGGACGCAAAAAAAGATGATAGGTGTTTCCCAATATTATCTGTGCATCAAGCCCCAGCAATTCTTCCTGG
>JAZURH010000097.1:0-12730 GCA_045606125.1 Lentisphaeria bacterium
CAACGGGAATCGAACCCATATTGCATGGATGAAAACCATGTGTCCTAACCGTTAGACGATGGAGACGTAGATTTTTTCTTTCAACGCCGTATACTTTACAGCAATATTTTATTTTTGCAAATGGGTAACTCGTTTTTTTTCTTTTTTATGCCGCATTGCGGCACCGCAGGTTTGCACCTGCGGCACAGAACAGAAATGCTGTGATATATTTGGAGTTTTGGCTTGATATAGGCGAGTGTGGGGGTATTTTAAGGTAATTGTTTTCAATAGTTGCTGCAAATAGAAAAAAGGAGTTGTTTCCGATGAAAAGATTGATTTTATGTCTGAGTTTGTTTCTTGGTGTAATGTTGTTCGGCGGTGTTTATAAGGTATCTGCTCCTGCGTCATCGGCACCGGTGATAGATGGTTCGCTTGATGACGAATGCTGGAAGAATGCACTTGTCATAAACAAGTTCAACAAACTCAATTTGGGGACGCCTGCTCTGCTTAAGACCGAGGCATTGCTGGCATACGACAGCAGTGCTCTGTATGTGGCATTTAAATGCTACCGTCACAAAGGCGCCACGCCCAGGCTGAATCCTGAGAAAGACGCATATTCAAATGACCATGTGGAAATCATGGTGGACCCCAATTTTACTCAGAACAGATATTTCCATTATCTTATCGGCATCAATGGCAAGCAGTATATGGCAAGCCGTACTGAAGGCGGTTATGTTGGAGACAACAAGTGGAAATCCAATATGGAATCCGCAGTCGCCAATCTGGAGGACATGTACATCATAGAGACAAAGCTTCCATTTGCAACAATGGATATCAAGCCGGACAATGCATTGTGGGGCTTCAATTTTGCGAGAGGTGACTGGAATCCCCCGTTTACAGAGGAATCTTCCATAACAAAAAGCGGTCTTTTCCATGTGGCTGGCGAGTTTGTTCCTGTTGAGGGCATAAATGTAAACTTGAAGGAATACGCCTGGGAAACCACAGTTCCCACTGTACATGTCATGCCTGATGGAGATAAGTACAAGGCCAATATTTCCGTGCCGATTACCAATTCTTCGGACATTGCCCAGGAAGTGATAATCGACATGGTCATGAACGGCGGAGACAGGGGAGTTACAGGCAGTTCCGTGAAGGAAAAGTTCGGTCCAAAGGAAAAGCGCATACTTGAATTCAGAGATGTCAGGCTCAAGGCCCAGGGAAAGTATCAGGTGCTGGTGGATGTTCTTGTGCCTGAAAACCGCAGGCTGCTTAAGAGAAACCATTTTAATACAAGTATTGCATTCTCCCCGCTGGACATAAAGCTGGAAGTTCCCTGGTACCGCAATGCCATCTTCGTGTCCCAGGAACTTAAGAACATCGAATTCGGGCTGATATGTAAGGCTCCGGAAATCAAGACTCTCAGAACAGGTGTCAGGACACTTGATGGAAAGATCATATTTGAAAAGACAGTCAAGCCCGATGAAAAGATTGTGTTCCCCACAGCAAAGCTGCCTGAAGGCAAGATGGTGATATTTGCCGAATCCGGCGAGCATAAGGCTGAGGCCCCACTCCGCAAACTGCCATTCCGCAAGGGAGAAGTCTGGAGAGACAGGGACGGAATCTGGCATATCGAAAAGGAAAAGTACTTCCCCGTGTTCAACTGGGGTACAGCTGATATTGACGGAGCCAACGGCAGGGTGTCAAGCGACCCGAACATAAAGTATAAGCGTGTTGACGGCGGTCTTATGTGGACATCATCTCCAACGCATAAATTCCTCCGCGTTCCGAGGATAACTCCGGAAATGGAAGTCATTATTCGCAAGACTGTGCGCAGCATTGCGGACAAGGGCGACAATCAGTTCGCATACTATCTCTGCGATGAACCGGAAATATCAGGTGTCAGCGCAAGTGCCCTTAAGCATTTTGCGGACATTATCCGGGACGAGGATCCCTATCATCCCCTGCTTGTGTCCAATGACACAGTTGCAGGAACCCAGGATTTCTATCATGTGGCAGAGATAAACGGACTTCATCCTTATCCCAGCCCCGCCCATGGCAAGCCCCGCAATGACTTTGCCAAAATTGTTATTTTCATGACTCAGGCCCGTGCCATGAACGAGGCTCACGGCAATTTCCAGACAATAGCCTTCCTGCAGCAGGGATTCAATTATGGTGATGTGGGCGCCGCCAACAGCCGCATTCCCAGCTATGATGAAATCCGCACCCAGTATCTGCTTACCTTTACGCTTGGCGGCAATGCCGTTGAGTTCTACAACTTCTGCAACTGCCATTATCCGGAACTTGGAATTGGCATCACCGATTTTGCCCAGGAGTGCACGCGGGTGCTTGCTCCTGCCATGACAACGCCTGATTTCAAGGGTGCCAAGACCGATAGTGTTAATGTGGGCGTCCGTGTAAAGAAGGTGGGCAATGAATACTGGATCTTTGCTGCCGGTCTTACTAAGAACAAAGAAACCGGAACTATCACGGTTCCCGGCCTGGGAAACCGCAAGCTTTATGTGATGCGCGAAGGCAGGACGATCAATGCCTCCAATGGTTCTTTCACTGATACATTTACTAATTTTGACGCCAGAGTCTACACTACGGATTCAAGGGATTTCGGCATGCCTCTGTTGAGTGAAGTCTCCGCAAAGATCGAAAAGGTGTATGAATCCCGCAAGAAGCCTGGCAATCTGGCATATCAGCGTTTCGAGGGCGAGACTGTAAAGGTAACATCCAATTCCAACAAGCATGCCCGCGGTCGCATGGACACCATGCTCTGGCATGTGGCGGACGGCGTCTACGAAGGATTTGCCGCACACGGTCCCCAGAACAATGAAGGCTACCTTATCTATGATTCGAAAGTTGATCCCAAGCTGCCTATCTGGCTTATGATGGAATTCAAGGAAGTCAAGACCATGGGGCGCATTGCCGTTTATGGCGCAAATCAATCTCTGGTTGCATACGACCTCCAGGTCCGTGTAAACGGAAACTGGGAGACTGTTGCCGAGGCAAAGGATCTTACTGGTGATTTCGGCGAATATACTTTCAAGCCCCGTAAGGCGGACGCAGTGCGCATAATAATGAAAAAGCTGGCCAAGGGCAAGAGATATGCCCAGATTCACGAAATCGAAGTCTACGAAAAATAAAGGGAGTTGAAATATGAAAAGACAGCTTGCACTGGCAGTTCTAACTATTTGCTCTCTGTTTGCAGTGGCGACGGAGGTCAAGCCGATCTGGGACATGAAGCTGAACGAAGGGGACTTTGCCTCCATCATGTCCACGGGGACCAGGTCCTTCAAGGCAATGGCAAAAGTCACTGAAAAGTTGGAATGGGGCCCGGGACGCCTTGGCGGCAAGGCTCTTTATTTCAATAATGACATAAATTGCAAGGAAAGGCCCATGGCAACTGTCATGGTGCCGACGGCCGAACACTTTGATTTCAGCAAGCCTTTTACAGTGATGTGCTGGTTCAAGTGCAGTGAAAAGCTGCGGGGCAATATGCAGTATACTATTTTCGGCAACACACCAACCGATTACGGTCCGGGCATCAGGCTTGTCTACAGCTGGGGTGCATTGAGGCTTAATTTGGGGCAGGGGACTTCAAAGACTGGCGGCAGCATGTCTGTTTCCCAGTCCAAGGTCAAAGTGGCGCTTGGCTGCTGGAACCATGTGGCAGTCAGCTATGATGGCAAAACTATCAGAATTTTCTACAATGGAATAGAGGCTGCAGCGGCTGAAAGGCCTGTTTATCCTACCAAACCCCGTATGTTCTCCATAGGAACATATAATGGCAGTGCATACTGCTTCAGCGGAGCCATCTCTGATTTTAAGCTCTACGATAAGGCACTTTCTCCGGAAGCTGTACTGAAGCTTGCAAAGGATATCAGATAGAAACTCTGTTTAGGTGTAATTTCAGGAATAGCGCATTTTGCGCTATTTTTGAAATTATCTCAATTGTTATTTTCTTTGTTAAACAATTCCATCTGCCTGTCGAAGTCGGATTTGAAAAGACGGTCCTGAATAATACGGTACTTTTCAAACTCATTCTCAGCGTGTTCTCTGGCAATTTCAGCTGAGATCTTGCCGGCATCCTTCAAGATTTCCATATCATCGGCAATAAGAATGCGGTCAAGATGTTTTGCCCAGTCTGCCATAGTCATAGGAATTTGGCGTTTGGCACGGCGTTCTGCTAAGTCCAGATAGGCGTTGACAATCCGCCCCAAATCCGCAAAGTATTGTCTTCAAAGCGGATTTCTATGGAATCGTCCTCACTTTGCGAAGCAAAGATCAGAAATTCAGCTGTGCTGTTGCGTATTTTTCAGTTTTTTTGTCATTTGCAGATATCTTATTTTATTTTTACAGGCGTCAATGCAGAATGAAAGGAATTCAGTTTTCTTTTCATCTATATTGGTAATTGCCATTTCCCGTTTTATGTTCTGTGATATGAGTTATCAGGGAAAGTAAATGTCAGGGCATAATGTGGCTTTGTCAAGCATATTTTGTGTTTTTACAGGCCTGAAGAACAGTTGATGGACTGCATGGAAGCAAATTGAATCAGGTGTCTTCAAGCCATAAATAAAAACATAAAGAATCCCGGAAAAACAGGTGTGAACTGCCGACTGGGATTACTGTTGCCTCAGGCGTCTTCCCATAAAACGCACCAGTGCTTCCAGCAGGACTGCCGGGTGCGGCGGGCAGCCGGGAACATACAGGTCCGGCTTCACTATGTCTTCAATGCCGCCGCATACCTCTTCGCTTCCTTCGTATATGCCGCCGGAAATGGCGCATGATCCGCAGGCTATTACAAAAGCGGGGCGGGGCACAGCATCCCAGGTCTTTTTCAGGGCAAGCAGCATGTTTTTGGAGACGGGGCCTGTGACCAGGATGCAGTCCGCATGGCGTGGGGATGCCACCATTTGAATGCCGAACCTTCCCAGATCCCATGCCAGGGTGTTCAGCACATTCACATCCAGTTCGCATGCGGCGCATCCGCCAGCCGAGACCTGGCGTATTTTCAGGGAGCGTCCGCAGAGCTTGCGTATTGCATCATTGGGCTGCAGTTCATAATTGTAATTCATTCCGGGTCGGCGTACAAGACCTTCCCTTGTGAAAGAGGCAATGTCATGCTGTGCCGTGAATGTGATTTTGTTTTCCGGACAAACTTCTGCGCAGCTGCGGCAGAACAGGCAGCGTCCCATGTCCAGTTGCAATTTGCTGTCCGGATCACATTTAATTGCCTTTGTGGGGCATGCTTCTGCACACAGGCGGCATCCTGCCCTGCATCCGTCCTGAAGTTCAGGAAGTCCGGCGAAACGCTCCGGCATCTGCGGCTGTGCGTAAGGAAAGGGTTTTGTGCGGTAGCCCTGCTTTAATCTTGCATATATGGATTTGAACATATTTATGACCTCTATGTATTACAAATCGTGACCGCAGTAGGACAGGTTGAAGCTCTTGTTGCAGATGGGGAAGTCCGATATCTGCCCGTCCCGCAATGCCATTGCCAGACCAAACCAGTTGTGGAATGATGGATCTACCACCTTATAGCGCCGGAAGTGTCCGTTTTCGTCTGTGATGGCCGTATGGCATATTTCTCCGCGCCATCCTTCCACCAGTGAGACGGCAATGGATGAGGGGGCACATTCAAGGAGTGCTTTCTGCGTTTTTTCCGGAGCGTTGTTTTCTGCCAGTTCCTTCAGATTCAATTTTGCCAGTTCCAGAGAAACTTCCAGTTCCCGGCGCCGCACTTCAGCGCGTGCAAGCACATCGCCTGTAAAACTTTCGTCTGTGGTAGGAATTATATTGCGTTTACTGTAGTTTCCGTAGGGATGTGTCGCCCGTATGTCCACCTTTATTCCGCTTGCTCTGGCGGCCATTCCAACAAGCCCTATGGCCTTTGCGGTATCTCTGGAAACCGTGCCGGTATTTTCAAAGCGATCCAGAACGGACTGTGCATCGAACATCTGCGCTGTGGCGTCCAGCAGATTGCGTCCATTTTCCTCAAGAGAAGCCAGTATTTTTTCTGCCAGCTGTTGATCTACATCCAATTTTACTCCGCCGGGCGCAACAAGTCCTCTGCCGAATCGGTTTCCGCAGATTGCGGCAGTCATGTTGAGGAAATCTCCCCGTATGCGCCCGCAGAATGACTGTGTCTGCAGAAATGCCACGTCTCCTGCCAGTGCGCCCAAATCTCCTGTGTGATTTGCAATGCGTTCCAGTTCCCATGCCAGTTCCCGTATGAGCCTGTCATGCCGTGAAATTTCCGTATGATTGCTCAGCGCCTCGATTATTCCTGCGTATGCCCCAGCATACGCAGTTGATGAATCGCCGGATATGGTTTCTATTATGAAAGGAGTCTTGATGCCAGGGCCGCCCTTGAGCATTTTTTCTGCTCCCCTGTGCTGATATCCCAGTGATATCTCCAGAGTATGTACATCTTCTCCCAGACATTGAAAGCGGAAATGACCAGGCTCTATTACTCCTGCGTGAACGGGGCCTACAGCCACCTCGTGCGCCGCCTGTCCGCCAAGTTTGAAATATTCAGTCACCGCCGGTTCTTCACCTGCACTACCAGTTGAGAAGCGTATTGGTTTCAGCCATGGATGCCCTTCAGGTACAATGCCGGTTTCCTCATACAGTTCCCTTTCAAACCAGTGGAATGCCGGAACTTCCCTTGTCAGGGAATCATAGCGCTCCGGCGCGGGGGCTGATGCCAGCCGGATCCGTCCGGCGGCATCGTCGGCCAGCACAGCTGCAATGCGGCGTTCGTTTTCTGCATTCCAGCAGAAAAACGCTGAAACGCGCATGTCTTTGTTCAGAACTGCATTTATAAGTGCAGAACGGAAAACCTGGAAATCGAGCAGTGGAAGGCTTTCCAGCGGAGCTGCGCCGGGGTTGGCAAGTTCAAGAAAATTGTTCAGCATTCAAAAATCCCCCGTTTCAGTGTTGTGGATTGCGCTGCAGTTTTCGGCGTTGCCGTCATTTACTGAAAAAGCCTGCGAGAATATGAAGCATCCGCATATTATTACAAGCGTCAGCATTATCGCCGGTATTATCGAGGATTTTTCAGCGGCTTTTGCATCAATTTCTTCCGGGAGTGCCCGGCCCTCGTTACCCATGCATATTTTCAGGCATATCATTGACATTCCCGCGAATATTCCTGCCAGCATCAGGAAAACAGATGCACCGAGCCAGAACGGCGCCTGTATTATCATTCTCAGTTCGGTGAAGAACAGGGGTGAAGGAGGCGTTCCGCATATAAGCAGCATTCCTGTGATCCAGAACAGGGCTGTTGCCGGCATGCGCCTGAACATGCCGCCTATGCTGCGTACCGAGCGGGTCCCGTATGCAAGCAGAATGTTACCCGCCAGCAGGAACAGACTCATTTTTATGAAAGAGTGGAAACACAGATGTATGATCGCCATGTCATCGATGCCTATGCCGCAGAAAATGGCCGCCAGTCCCATGTGTTCGACGCTGGAGTATGCCAGCATGCGCTTAAAGTCTGGCTGCCTGAATATGAAGAATACCGCCACCAGCATGGAAAGCAGGCCGGCTGCCACCAGCATCTGATTACAGAATGGCTTGAGGGCAGGGGGGCATATCTGCAGAAAACGGAATATCCCCAGGAAGGAGCAGTTGAGCAGTGCGCCTGACAGCAGTGCTGAAACACCTCCGGGCGCTTCGCTGTGCGCGTCCGGCAGCCATGTATGGAATGGAGCCAGACCCATTTTTGTGCCATATCCGGCCAGCACGAAAATGAATGCGGCCTTGAACCAGTGGGGATGAAGCGCATTTTTGCCTGCCATGAGCAGCCCCATGTCCAGGCTTCCGTGTTCAATGCCATTGGCTGCCACTGCCATGAGCATGGTACCGAACAGCGCCAGTCCGATTCCTACGGAGCAGATGAGCATGTATTTCCACATTGCCTCCAGTGATCCCTTTGAGCGGTGGAACAGTATAAGCGGTGCACTTGCCAGTGTCGTCGCCTCTACTGCCACCCACAGCAGTCCGAAGTTGCGTGAGCACATCACAAGCGTCATGGTCCCGAGAAACGCCAGCAGGCATGGTACAAACAGGCGCAGGCTCTGCAGCTTTCCCTCTCCGTCTTCACGCTGCGCCTTGGCAAGTTCTGCCGGAAACCAGATTTGCGCATGCAGTGAAACGCACAGAAACAGAATGGAAGTTATCAGCAGAAAAGGTAGGGCCGTTCTGTCCAGGAACAGCATTTTATCTTTGATAATGGTGCTCGCTTCGCTGTAGAACAATATAATATACAGCAACGTTCCTGCGCAATGGAGCAGCGCGCCAGCCGGGAGATAGAGTTTGAGAAGGCGTTTTCCGTTTCCGTCAAACCAGGCTGCCGCAGCCAGAAGCAGCGGGACCAGTATCAGTGATATGGCAAGGGGTGTCATTGTTCTTCCTCCTTTTCGCTGTCATTTGCATCTGAACCGAAATCCGGCTCCTGGGCTGACCAGTCCCCCAGATGGTTGAGGCGGTCGGTGTCAATATGGGCGAACTCCCTGTTTATCTGGAACATGGCTATTCCCATTATGAAGACCAGAACAAAAACATCCAGAAGTATTCCAAGTTCCACTATGAATCCGTGTTCCAGCATCATACCGAGACCGAACACGGTAATGCCGTTTTCAAATACCAGAAAGCCTATTACCTGGGTAAGTGCTTTTCGCCTTGCCATGATAAGGAAAAGTCCGGTCAGCATTGTTACAACTGCAGCCGGAAGTGACAGAGGCATGAATGCCGGGGAATCTTCCGGCATCAGGCGCACGGCGGCGAATGCGGCGGCAACGGCAAGCATGGCTGCCATGACGGACATGGAGTAGCCCACAATGGGCTCAAGCTCGCGGCTGACATTGGCTTTGCGCATGGCGCGGCTGAGCAGGAGCGGCAGAAGTGCTCCCTTTACGGCGGCGTTGGCAGCCGCTGCGGCAAGTCCGCTTGTATGCCATTCACCTTCGAGGAACATTCCGGCGACCGGGAGCAGTCCGATCAAAAGCCCCTGGAGTGCAACCAGTCTTATGCAGTGATTCAGCCTGCTTGACGAAAGCAGGAACATGTTCAGTCCGATAAAAACAACGAGAATTATTTCAGTTAGCATTTGTCAGCCTCCGCAAACCAGCAGGAAAACAGCCATTGCCGCCATGCAGAATGCAGTAAGCAGCATCTGCGGCACTTTCAGGAAACGGTAGCGTGCCATGACGGATTCCACAATGCCGATGAATACGGCCACTGCAAGGATAAGTGCGATATGTACGGCAAGGCGGCTCCAGGCTGCATGGAGATATCCGGCAGGAAATGCCGCCGTTGTAAGGAATGCGGAGAATATCCACAGTTTCAGGGCGGCGCTGTAGTGTATCAGAGCCAGGTCCGGACCTGCATGGTCAAGCACCATGGCCTCATGTATCATGGTGAGTTCAAGATGTGTTTCCGGATCATCGAATGGAACCCGGCAGTTTTCCGCCAGCGTTATTATCAGAAGGGCCATTATCAGCAGCACTATGGACGGGCAGCTTCCCGACCATGCCCATGTCCCCGCGGTATTCAGCATACCTGCCAGACTGTATTGACCTGTAAGTATAAACAGGAATATGGCAGCCATCAGCATTGCCAGTTCAGCAAGGGCGGAGAATTGCAGTTCCCTGCTTGCTCCCATTCCTTCGAAGCTGGATCCGGTGTCCAGTGCTCCCAGGACAGTTGCCATGCGACCCATTCCCAGCAGATAGAGAAAGAGGATTATATCACCTGTGAAGCCCAGTGGGGAATCGCAGAATCCCAGAGGCATAAGCAGAATAGCGCCCAATGTTGCAGCAAAAGTGACAATCGGTGACAGTCGGACAAGTCCTGCGCTTGTGGCGCTGCATATTGCCTCCTTGCGGAGAAGTTTGAATATGTCATGGTACAGCTGCAGCAAGGGCGGTCCGTGTCGTCCACCGAAAAATGCCTTTACCTTGTTTATGATGCCGGTCATCAGTGGAGAAAGCAGCAATGCCAGCAGGAGTGATGCCGACCATAGGGCAGTATCATTGATTTTCATTTCATTCCCTCCTTCAGCACAGCTTCAGGTGAAACAGGTGAATTGAACAGGAAGCCCCAGATAAGCATGGCCATCAGGGCAACAAGCATTGCCAGTACATATATATGTATGTATCCTGACTGCAGCCTGTGTATGGCGTCCGCCGCTTTCCAGAACAGTTTTCTGAGTGGTCGCCAGAGACCTGTGTTTGCCATGTCATCTGTTTCCAGTTCTACGGATGCGCTTTCCGGGAAAAGTCCGTCCGGTTTTTTCCGTTTGCGACTGAGCTTTATAAGCGGTGCGAAATAATCCATGATCGGCTGTGCCAGCGCCGTTCCTGTGTATTCCATTCTTGCGTCTGGGCGTGCATATCCGCAGTCCCATGTAGGCTTGACAGGAGTTTTTGCTCCCCGGGGCAGCATTCTTCGTACAAGGCAGAACAGAACGGTAATCAGTATAATGCCTCCCGAGAATATTGAGATCATATCCAGCATTCCGGATATTTCCTCTATGATTTCAGCATCAGGGATCGTTGGGAACTGCATTGCGGATATTATTCCCGGTATGAAGTGGCGGCACAGCCATGGTGATGCAAATATCATAACCAGTGAAAGGACTGAAAGCAGCATCAGGGCGAGTCTCATGCACAAGGGGCTTTCAGCTGCTTTTGCCGCCTGTTCGGTGCGGGGTTCACCTAAAAATGCAGCGCCTATTGCTCTTGAGTATGCGGCTGCTGCCAGACCGCCTGTCAATGCCAGGGCCAGAATGGCGATAATGCACAGTACGCGCAGTGCTGTCCCGGATATGTCGCCTGTATTGCTGATTACTCCTCTGAAAGCGGTAAAATATACAAGAAACTCGCCTATAAATCCATTGAAAGGGGGAAGACCGCTTAATGAGATGGCTGACAGGCAGAACATTTTTCCTGTGTACGGCATTCTTTTCATAAGTCCGCCCATTTTGTCAAGGTCAAGTATTCCTGTCGCGCGCAGTACTGAACCTGCGGCCAGGAACAGTGTTCCCTTGAGAAAGGCATGGTTCAGGATATGGAGGACTGCGCCCGCGATTCCGGCGAATGCCATCATTTTGTCTCCGCGTATCATGCCGAACATGCCGAGCCCGAATCCCAGAGCGGTTATTCCCATGTTTTCCACACTTGAATATGCAAGAAGGCGCTTGAGATTGTTTTGTGCCAGAGCCATTATGACTGCGGGGACTATCACCAGCGTTCCGCATGCAGTCAATATCCATGCCATAAGCGTGCCGCACTCGGCGTTGAGGGGTACTATTCTGAAAATTCCGAAGAAACCAAGTGCTATCATTGCTCCGCTCATTACGGCTGATACCGGTGCCGGTGCCGCCGGGTGTGCTTCAGGCAGCCAGGTATGCAGCATTGGAAGGCCTATTTTCAGTCCGAATGCAAGTACGCCGAGAATCACGGCTGCAAAAGCGAAGGGTGATGCTGTCAAACCTGCGGCCCGGCATGCTGCGCCGTACATGACTATAAGCAGCGCACCGCCGGCATGGCAGGCTATGATGTAGTTCCACGCCGCTTTCATAGTCAAATGGCTGCGGTGTTCGAATGCCACAAGTGCGAAACTTGTGATTCCCATAAGTTCCCATGCCGTAAGGAAGTTTACAAAATGTATAAAATCGCCATATGGAGCTATGATGTTCCAATCGAGGCCAGGAGATGCGGTGACCCACATCATGCAGGCCAGCATTGCATTGTAGAATGCCCAGAAGGCCGCACAATGCCAGCCTTTTGCATGTCCGTGCAGATATCCCATTGCGTGGAGTGCCGCTACCGGACCGATGATGCAGACAGGAAGGCGGAACAGCAGTGCAATATTGCCAGAGGCGTTATTGCAAGCGGCTTGCACGGTACTGAAAAGGTTTGCGGCGCATAGCCCCAGGCACAGGGAAAATCCAAAGTATGCTATGCGGTTTTCCTTGTATTTACCGGATATTCCCGGTATGAAACGGGCCAGCAGGCAAAGAACAAATACATACAGCAATATGGAAGTACCGTCCACAGCAGTTCTCCTTCATATGCCGTCTCCGGACGGCGCATCTGTTGAAATCGGAAAAGTGACGGCACCCGCCGTCAATGATATATTAGCGTAATTTAATGCAAGAAACTGCAATTTCAATAATATTCACAGTATAAAATATGACAAAATTGTAAAATGTTATAATGTATGCGGAGATATCCAATAATTTTTCATCATGAAACAGGATAATTTTTTAAAAAGAAAATCCCGATTTACATCATAGGTTACATTTGCCCATAACTGCCGTTGCTCCCTTTTTGCTTTATTAGTTCTGTAGGTCCAATAAGTTCTGTAGGTCCAATAGGTCCTGTAGGTCTAATAAGTCCTGTAAGTCCAATAAGTCCTGTAGGTCTAATAGGTACTGTAGGTTCAATAAGTCCTGTAGGTCCAATAGGTTCAATAGGTTCTGTAGGTTCAATAGGTTCTGTAGGTTCAATAGGTTCTGTAGGTTCAATAGGTTCTGTAGGTTCAATAGGTACTGTAGGTTCAATAGGTACTGTAGGTTCAATAGGTACTGTAGGTTCAATAGGTACTGTAGGTTCAATAGGTACTGTAGGTTCAATAAGTTCTGTAAGTCCAATAAGTTCTGTAAGTCCAATAAGTTCTGTAAGTCCAATAAGTTCTGTAACTCCAATAAGTTCTGTAAGTCCAATAAGTTCTGTAA
>JAZURH010000098.1:0-2338 GCA_045606125.1 Lentisphaeria bacterium
CTACGATCCGACTTCGGTGCATTTTTTTGTAAAATATTCATAGATACATTTTCATACCTGCCGGAATTAGCAAGAGAGGCTGAGTTGATTTCTGCAAAGTCTTTTCAAGAGTTAATTTCAAAAATTGTGGCGATATAATACCTGATGTTTATGTGTCCAAAGCACATCTTATTTATGTATCAAAAGTTTCTTTGGAGGATATGTCCTTTTTTGTTGAAAAATCAAAAAAAAATGGTACATTCTATTCCTGAATGTTTTTGTTTTCTGAATTGTTTTTTTAACGCTGGCGCACAGCATTTTCAATGAGGATTTTATTTATGGTAAAACACATTATTTTGTGGAAATTGAAGGAAGAACTTGCAGACAGGGAAAGCGTCATTGCCGGAATAAAGACGGGACTTGAGGGATTGTTAGGCAATATTCCCGGACTTGTGGACATACATGTGATCTCAGGCGGGCTGGAAAGCTCAAATGCTGATGTGATGCTTGATTCAACTTTCGTCGATGCCGCATCGCTGAAGGGATACTCCGTGCACCCCAAGCATGTTCAGGTCGCCCATACCATGGTGCATCCATTTACTGCTACCAGACTGTGCCTTGATTTCGAGATCTGATGACTGCCATGGAAGAAAATATTTTACCGCAGATGCCGGATTTCACCGGATTGAACAGAACAAAGCCCAACAGCGTGGAGGCGGAGGTGTCAGTGCTGGGTGCTATGCTGATAGCCCCGGAAGCCGCATCCCTTGCTCTGAGCGCCCTTAATTTCGAAGGGGCATTCTATCGTCCTGCTCATCAGACCATATTCAATGCCATGCTGGAATTGAATCCCAGCAAAAGCGAGGCGGCACTGGATCCGGTTATTCTGGCTGATCATCTTGAACGCAGCGGACGGCTGGACGAGGCCGGAGGACGGGCATATCTTTCCCAGCTCATGGACAGTGTGCCGACAGCGGCGAATATAGAGCATTATGTGAGCATAGTCCGTGAAAAAGCGATATTGCGCAAGTTGATAGAGGTGTGTTCCCTCTCGATGACAAAGTGCTTTGAGGCGGATGATGTCAAAGAAGTTCTTGAGACAATAGGGCAGAGCATTTTTGACATAACATCCATGAACCAGACCAAGGAGATCATGGACATTCAGACCCTGTCCTATGAGGCACTGGACTATCTTGACAAACTTATGCAGGGCAGTGCCGAAGTCCTGGGATTGAGAACTGGATTTGACTTTGACAGGATGATAACCGGCCTGAAACCCGGGGAATTGTTTGTCCTTGCGGCCAGACCTTCCATAGGAAAGACTGCGCTGGCCCTGAACATGGCGGCCAATATAGCTCTGACCGAACCGCCCACGCCGATCGGCATATTCAGTCTGGAAATGCCTGCCATACAACTTGTGCTAAGACTTCTTTGCAGTCTTACTGGAATCAGCATGAAGGAGTTCAGGAAAAACCAGATTTCCGAAGCGCGATGGAATGATGTGATGGAGGCGGCGGACAAGCTGCACAACGCCAAGATCTTCATAGACGACACCGGAGCAATAGATATCCTTGAACTGCGGGCCAAAGCAAGGCGCATGAAGGCAAATAACGATATCAAGGCGATCTTCATAGACTATCTCCAGCTTATCAAGGGGCAAGTCCGCGGCAATGCGTCCCGTGAAAACGAAGTTGCCATGATATCCGGTTCGCTCAAGGCCATGGCCAAGGAGCTTAATGTGCCGGTTGTGGTGCTGGCGCAGCTGAACCGCCAGGCGGAACAGCAGGGCGATACGCCAAAACTGAGCAATCTGCGTGAGTCGGGCGCCATTGAGCAGGATGCGGACGTGGTCGCGCTTCTGCATCGTGACAGAAAGCAGCAGTATGACCAGAAGGAGGGGGATGAAGGCAAACCCCTGCCTGCCGAAGTCATTATTGCGAAGAACAGAAATGGCGGAACAGGTACAGTGGATCTTATGTTCTATCCTACATATACGCTGTTTGTGAATGCGGCAAGTCTGCCAGACGAAGGCGCCACGGAAGGCTGACGGGAGGCAAGGGCCAGAGGCTTATGGAAACGCAGTTGACAAAATCAGTGGCTGACATCTCCGCAGTTCTTGCCGGGGAAGGGGATATATCCCCCACGGACAAACTTGGGCGCAGGCTGCTGCTTACAATACAGCGCCGGAGAGCCGGCATGGACTGGCTCATAGATACGCGAAGCAGAGGGCGCGTAAGACCCCGCGTGCGGCGGGTGCTGTGGTGGGCACTGGCAGAACTCCTATGGATGGACGGTGTTCCAGCCCCCGCAGTCGTGGATACGGCCGTGGCTTTTGTCAAACGCAGATATTCGCAGAACG
>JAZURH010000099.1:0-1687 GCA_045606125.1 Lentisphaeria bacterium
TACGATCCGACTTGGGGTGGCCCAGCACTTCTGTCCATTCCTTTGTCTGATCGATGAAGCTTTGCCGCACCTTTTTGTCCATGATGCGTCTTGGAGCCGCTTCTGCGTTGCAGAGGATTATTTCCACATTTGAGGGCCATCTGTTGTATCGGCTGTCTATGGGGGCGTATTCTGAATTGTAGTATGCCAGGAACAGCAGTTTTTTACCGGGGAGTTCCTTTTCCACTTTTTCCGCAAGATATTTGATGAAGCGCCCGTAAACATTTGCCATGAGTGCATTCTGTGGTCTTGCTTTGTCTGCATCCGTGATGAGGTTCAGTTCCTTTATGGTCTTGTTGCCGAATATTTCCGGATTGGAGAGATAGGTGTCGCAGTTTCCGAATCCCACTGCTTTTTCATTGCAGACAAGTCCGCGTCCGAATTCTTTGCGGGGGCATTTTCCTATCATCTCGTCTCCTGCCAGGTATTTTTTCCATGATTCCACCAGAAGATCTGCGAACTCGAGTTTTGTGAAGTCAAAGAGATTTCCGAGATGTTCCTTGGGATTGTAGTAGACCTTTCCCACATTGTTTGTAAAGAAGATGGTATCCATCTTGTCCGGATATGCCTTTGCCAGCGCTTCGGGTGTAGGCGAATGGGTGGGCATGCTTTCCCATGATGCAAAGCGATAGTAGTCGCCGAAAGAAACATCACCTTTTTTCAGACCGCCGGCAAGTTTATTGAATTTGTCGATGTTGTCCTGTTTTCCCATGAAGGTCCAGAGGTGATATGTTCCTGATCTGCTGAGGAAATGGGGGGCATCCGTATAGTTTTCCGGATTGATGGTGAAGTCCTTTATCACGGGCCAGTATGTGCCGACTTCGCCGGGGAAGAAATAGCGGATTCCCAGAAAGCGTTCCGCGAAATCAAGGGCACCGAAAAGAGTGCCTCTTCCCCTGGAGTTGGCTTTTTCAAGTATTGTAGTGTCGTTGCCGGCTATGATGACGCCGCCGCTGAATGTCTTTATCTGGAAGCCCTGAGGCGGCAGATTTAAGCAATTAACGCCCTGCCTTCTCGTAAGTTCGCAGTCTCCCAGAACGATAGTGTATTTGTATTCCTTGATTTTGTCCATCTGGTCCGGAGCCAGGACTGCTGGTTTTTCGCCGGTGCATTTTTCAAATGCCTGCACCAGAATGTCAACCGCTCTTCCGATGCTTCGTTTTCTGGGATCTTTTATGCCTTTTTCCCGGTTTTTGTCTGCCACGATAGCAAACTGCAGTTTGCCGTCTTTTATGATCTCCAGTTCACTGTGATTTGCCGGAGTCTGGTGTTTTACCGGAGTCAGGGCCTTGTTGTCCAGGTCGTAAGCGGTTAATGCCGCGCATAGTGCAATGAAAAGGCAGAGGATTTTTTTCATGTTGGTCTTCTCCTGTTTTGCTGGAATGTTTTTAAATGTTGCTTGGGTAATCAAATGTATATACGCAAGGCAAAAGATAACTGCTTTAAGCGGATTTGCTATGGAAACAGGCAAATATTTCCCATGGAATCCCGGGACTTTTCAAAACAGCGGGCTGGAATCGATTAGAATCTGCAGTGATGTACCTGATTGTTGATGGATATTTATAAGATTTATATAGTGTAAATAATTGAAAATTACAATTTTGCATTTATTTATATTTAAAAAATAAATTCAATTATTTTCTCTTTT
>JAZURH010000100.1:0-4446 GCA_045606125.1 Lentisphaeria bacterium
CGATGGGCACTCATAGACAGCAGAACAAAGAAAGTCTCATTCCTCAAGGAAGCAATCAGATTGACAGGATGCCTTGACGGCTCAGCCAGGGCTTTCAGAGGCAGAGAAGCCAGGACTGCAGCTCCGGATCTGTACGGAAAATGCAAACTGGTGACGGCAAGAGCCGTAGGAAGAGCGGATGAACTGCTGCCGGACGCAGATGCACTGCTGGCACAAGACGGTATATTCATGCTGCTCAAGGGACAGTCATATCCTACAGAAGAGAGAAAGGACTATCTTAAAGCACTGCCAAAAATGGGTTTCACGCTTATGGAAGAGCATAACATAGCCCTTGATGACGGCGATCCGGACAGATGGATCATACTGGCGATGAAAACAAAATAATCATCCACGGCAAACCATATTTTTCCGTCATGCCCTTGCATGACTATTACTCATGTTTATATTTCAACTGAATCGGCAACAAATAACCAACACAGAGGATCAAAAATGCTTTTATCAAAACTGATAGGACAGCGTCTGAGGGAAGCTCCCAGGGACGCGCAGACTGCAAGCCATATATTCCTGGCAAGAGGCGGATACTGCCGTCTTGTGTCCGCTGGCTTATATTCCATACTCCCGCTGGGACAGCGCGTAATAGCGAAGATTGAGAAAATAGTCCGTGAGGAAATGGACAGAATCGGATGCCAGGAACTTAAAATGCCTGTCATACTCCCTGCAGAACTCTGGGTTGAAAGCGGACGCTTCGACTCGGTGGGACAGGAACTGCTCCGGTTCAAAGACCGCAATGGAAAAGACATGATACTCGGCATGACCCATGAGGAAGCCGTGGTGCAGATCGCACGCACCGAACTCAACTCCTACAAGCAGCTCCCCGCAGCAGTCTATCAGATACAGACAAAATACAGGGACGAGGCAAGACCCCGTGCCGGACTCATACGCGTCAGAGAATTCACAATGAAGGACGCATACAGCTTCCACACATCTCAGGAATCACTGGAAGAATTCTACCAGCAGCAGCATGAGGCATACACAAGAATATTCAAAAGAGTGGGTATGAAGAACTGCCTTTCAATCGAATCCGATTCCGGAATGATAGGAGGAAAGGTATCCCATGAATTCATGGCAATAGCAGACTGCGGGGAAGACACAATTTTTGCAACAGAGGACCGTTCCTACAAGGCCAACCGTGAAGTAGCGGAAACCAGGCTGGAATTCGTCAAAGAGGAGCCGAAGGAGCTTGAAAAGGTCCATACACCGAACTGCAGAACAATCGATGAACTTGCTGCATTCCTTGGCATACAGCCTTCAAATACATGTAAGGCCGTGTTCTACAAGGATATGGAGGGAAAACTGGTATTCGTGTGCATCAGGGGCGACCTTGAGGTCAACGAATCAAAGCTGAAAAAAGTGCTGGGCTGCCCGGATGTTGCCTTTGCAGACGATGCACTGATCGAATCCGTCGGCGCAGTGCCGGGCTTTGCGTCACTGTACTCCATCGATCCGTCAAAAGTGCGCGCAATTGTTGACAGGTCAGCGGCTGAATCCTCAAATCTTGTCGTTGGAGCAAACGAAAAGGATTATCACCTGCTTAACTTCAACTACGACAGGGATGTGCCGGTCAAAGAAGGCATCATAGTAACTGACATTGCCACCGCAAGAGAAGGAGACCCCAGCCCTGTGGACGGCAAGCCCCTGCAGATGCTGCGCGGTATAGAGGTGGGAAACATCTTCCAGCTGGGAATAAAGTATTCCGAACCCATGAAATGCGAATACCTTGACCAGAACGGCAAGACACATCCCATGATCATGGGGTGCTACGGAATCGGAATAGGCAGGACCGCAGCAGCCGTCATAGAGCAGAACCACGATGATCACGGTCCGATATGGCCGATTTCCATAGCGCCCTTCCAGGTACACATCATCGGACTTAACCAGAACCAGGACCAGAATGTAAGGGCACTCTGCGAGGAATACTACAACACACTTCAGGCAAAGGGAGTTGAAGTACTCTACGATGACAGAAGTGAAAAGGCGGGTTCCGCATTTGCAGACGCTGATCTCATCGGCGCGCCTCTGCGCATAATCGTCTCTCCAAAGACACTGGCACAGGATTGCGTGGAATACAAGCACCGCGACTGGGAAAGGCGTTCAGAACAGATGCAAAAGGACTCTGTAATCGAACGCGTGCTCAATGACATAGCCGAAATGACGGCAGCTCTTGATGCCTGACGCCTGAATCGGCGTCCGCAACCTGAAATCCGGCGGCGGACGCCGTATCGGTGCAGGCATTGACTCAAAGAATCAACAAGGATGATTGAATTATGCCTGACTGCAAACTTTACACTACAGCCGGGGAATTACTGCACCGCTTTTCCCCTTCCTCCGGAGACAAGATAGGCAGGTCGAACTCATGTGACATCTGCCTGAAGGGACTTTGTGACGAGACCATAAGCAGGGAACAGTTTTCAATAGAGAAAAAAAAGGATGGTCTTTACATAAAAAACATAGGCAATTCCAGGCTTTTCTACAATGGAGAAAAAGTAGACGAGATGCTTCTAATGGATGGTCTTGTATTGCGCTTTTCCTCCTATGTACTCACTGTCGGTCCCAAATCAGGGCCTTCACCCTTCGAGATGACATGGGAAATGGAGACGGAGAACAACCAAAGGCGGGCAGTTCTCTGGAGAGGTGTGAACACAGTGGGTTCATCCAGGGACAATTATGTCGTAATACGCACCAACGATGTGGAAAGACATCATGCAAAAATCACTGTAAATGATGAGGACGAAGTCTTCATAGAGCCCATAGGCATAGGGCGTTCGGTTACAGTGAATCATGTTGAACTGGACAAATATACAACGCAGATATACGAAGGCGATGAAATCCTTCTCGGTGAAGAGTCCTTCGTGGAGCTAAAACGTGGAATGAGGAAAAAAAATGCCCTTTCCGCATCCCAGTTCACAGGCAGCGGCCAATCAATGGAAGAACTGGCAGCTCAGAACAAGGCGCGTCAGTTGGCCAGAAGCCCCTTGGGATGGATAATGGCATTGCTCATCATTGTACTGCTGATACTTCTTCTTTTCATACTTTTCGCACAATCAATTTATGAGATACTTTTTGCGTAGAACCTGATGCAGAACAAACCGCCCAAAAGTATTTTTTCAGGACACGGCACCCAGGATGGTCGCAGCCATCAGGGGTGGATCTCCTCTATTGGGCAGGCACTTCAGGAAAACTACATGAAGCAGGTGAGCAGATACCCTACTCTGACACAGGAGGAAGAAAGTAAGCTTACCAAAGAATACGGAGAGGCAAAGTTCGCTCTTGCAGCGGAACTCAGAAAATATCCGACCATCTTCATAAGCATTTTCAAAAACATATACGATGACGACTCGTCCTGCAGAATATCAAATTATTTCATGCTTGACGAGAATGAAAATGACGATGAAAACAATGTCCGTCAGCAATTTATGTTGACTGCCGCAAGAATCTTCAGCAGAAACATGGATGACGACATGCGGTACGGCAAAAGCGCAAAATGGAAACCAGAGGCATTCTGGACTGCCCTTGAGCCCCTGAAACCAAGGCATTTTCTGTTCAAAAAGGCTTGTGCGATGCTGGAAGATGAGGAATGGCGGAAAAATGTACTTACAACCGGTGAGTGGAAAAAATGCAAGGACATCATCACCGACTCACAGAATACGATGACCAGAGTGGCGAACATTCTTGTAGAACGCAATCTGCGCCTGGTGATAAGCATAGCAGGACATTACATGAACTGCGGCATACAGCTTCAGGACCTGGTGCAGGAAGGCAATATAGGATTGATGAGCGCAATAGAAAGGTTCGATCATACTCTGGGACACAGGTTCTCCACATACGCAAGTTACTGGATCAAGCAGGCAATAACAAGAAACATAACCAATCACAGCCGCATAATAAGGATGCCGGCAAACACGGTGTCGCTTATATCGCAGATCAGGCAAATTGAAAGACAGATACTGAATGAAACCGGCGAAATACCGGGGCCGGATATTATCGCAGGACGCTTGGAAATAAGCACAGCCAAAGTACGGGCACTGCAGGAAATGACACAGCAGCCTATTTCGCTTCATTCCATTGTCAATGAAGACAGATCCCTGATGGACACCATTGCAGACCAGAACAGCACCAGACCGTCGGACAGCACATACCTTGAAAACCTGAAGGAAACAGTATCCAAACTGCTTGATGTGCTTACGGAAAGAGAACGGAAAATAATCTGCATGCACTTCGGAATAAACGGAGAGGAACAGCAGACTCTTACAACAATAAGCAGGGAAATGGGATTGTCGAGAGAACGGGTAAGGCAGCTTGAGGTAAGAGCCCTTCACAAACTCAGAATGCCATCTGTACTGAAGATACTGGAGGGATACAGTTAGTATCTGCAAAAAAAACTTCGAT